>NZ_DFMB01000032.1:0-13303 GCF_002375325.1 Marinobacter sp. UBA3604 | reverse complement strand
TCGAATCGCTGCCTTGTCAACCGCTTTCTGAAGAATTTAAAAACTCGAAATCTTCAATTAATTCAAACGGTTGTCTTTCAATTTCTGACCCGCCTCAGCGGCGTGCCCCTCGAAAGAGATGCGTATTCTACAGAGCTCACTCGGACTGTCAACGCGGTTTTTGATATTTTCTCAAAAACCTCGCTTTCTGTTCAATCCGTGATCACGACGCGGGCAATCTTCTTTTTACCCGCCTGTACAACACAGTCATCCCCCAAGCTAAAGAAGCGATCACCTTCGTGCTTTTCCCCGTCAATGAAGACAGCTCCGCGCCCTAACACATCCCTGGCAGCCGCTCCATTCTTAACCAGCCCGGCTAGGCGAAGCACCGTGGCTACTGGCAGATGCTCCTGCCCCGCCAGGGAAACCTCAACCGTCGGCACATTTTCTGGAATTTCACCCAGGCCCACGCGGTTGCCCGCAGACTTGTGAGCAGTTGCGGCCGCCTCGGCGTCATGGAAACGCGTGATAATTTCTTCCGCCAGCAGTTTTTTATAGTCCTGTGGGTTTGCGCCTCCGGCCACAGCCGCACGGAACTCATCCACTTCCGCCAACGGCCTGAAACTCAGCAACTCAAAATAACGCCACAGCAGATCATCCGGCATGGACAACAGCTTGGTGTACATTTCACCGGGCGAATCATTAACACCCACATAGTTGCCCAGTGACTTAGACATCTTCTGGACACCATCCAGCCCTTCCAGCAACGGCATGGTCAATACAGCCTGCGGCTTCTGGCCATAGTGCTTTTGGAGAATCCGCCCCATCAACAGATTGAACTTCTGGTCGGTTCCACCCAACTCGACATCCGCTTCCAGGGCGACTGAATCGTACCCCTGAACCAACGGGTAAAGAAACTCGTGGATGGCGATGGGCTGCTCGGCACGATAGCGCTTGGTGAAATCATCGCGCTCAAGCATACGGGCAACCGTATACTGCCCGGCCAGACGAATCATGTCAGCCGCCGAAAGCTTGCTCATCCAGTCGGAATTGAACACCACCCGCGTCTTTTCCCGATCCAGAATCTTGAACACCTGCTCTTTATAGGTAATCGCGTTGGCGGCAACCTGAGCTTCTGTCAGAGGCGGACGCGTCGCGCTCTTGCCAGTGGGATCACCGATCATGCCCGTGAAATCCCCGATAAGAAACATCACTTCATGCCCCAGATCCTGGAACTGCCGCAGCTTATTGATCAGAACCGTATGGCCCAGGTGGAGATCAGGGGCCGTGGGATCGAACCCGGCTTTTATCCTGAGAGGGCGCCCCTCCCGGAGCTTCTCAATCAACCCTTCTTCGGGGATCAACTCATCCATGCCGCGCTTGATTACGGCCATTGCCTCATCAATAGATGCCATGTACCACACACCCTTAATTCTGATCATTTGGGCCGGAAAGCCGTTACAGAGATCTACAAAAGAAATCTGTGCGTTACCTGCACCCCTGTTAAAGTGTACCTGCTCAGTTTTTGAACAAAGCCGCGTATTTAAGGCCGGGCATTATAACAATCCCGGCCCCAGAAATCCGGCCAGTATGCCAGTAACGGTAATGTTTGATGCTGTCCTGAGCGCATTTTATACGGTAATCTGTTGGACTATACTTGAACAACAGCTTTAATTAGGTAGTACAACCTACCGGAATACCGATTAAAACGGATGCGACACGTGCTGAAAATGTTTCCGAAAACCCATATCACCATTGCCGCTGCGACCAGTGTTGTCGTTGCAGCCGCTATTCTGATGAGCCCCAGCGCCGATGTAGAAGCCAACAGAATGGCTTATTCGCTGGATCTCGACGAAGGCACCGTCAAGGAGTCAGGCAAGCCGACTCCCCGCATGAACGAACAGCCCGCTGCCGACAAGATGCCAGAAGAAGACGCAACAGTAGCACCTGAACTGGCATCCATCAGCGACGAGCCTCAGCTACCCGAAGCACTGGACACCGCTGAGGTCAGCGAGCCAGAGCTGCAATGGCAGGAATACAAGATCAAGTCCGGCGACACACTTTCATCCCTGTTCGGCAAGGCCGGCTTCAACGACGGCATCATGCTGTCTGTGATCCACGGCTCTGGCGAAGCCGATAAGCTTCAGCGGCTCTATGCTGGCGAAACCATCGCGTTTGCAACCAATGACGCCGGCGAACTCGCTGCCATAGACCTCCAGCGCAACCTGCTGGAAACCCTTCACGTTGAAAAAACCGAAGAAGGTTTTACCGGCGAAACCGTGGTCCGCGAGCCTGACGTTAAACCGGCATTTGCGTCAGGCGTTATTGACGGCTCCCTCTATGTGGCGGCGCGCGAAGCCGGCATGAGCGACAGACTGGCCATGGAAATGGCGGGCATCTTCGGGTGGAACATCGACTTCGTATACGACGTTCGCAAGGGTGACCGGTTCGAAGTGGTGTATGAGGAACTGTATCTGGACGGCGAGAAATTCGACACTGGCAACATTCTGTCTGCTCGCTTTATCAATCGGGGCAAAGAGGTTATTGCCCTGCAGTACACTGACAGCAACGGTGATACTGACTATTACAGCCCGGACGGCAGCAGCATGCGCAAGGCGTTCCTGCGCACACCCATCAACGCCCGCGTCTCTTCTTCCTTCAACCTTCAGCGTCGTCACCCGGTACTGGACGTCGTTCGCCCGCATGAGGGCACTGACTACGCCGCGCCTCCAGGCACTCCCATTAAGGCGGCTGGACATGGCAGGGTACAGTTTGCCGGATGGAAAGGCGGCTATGGCCGCACGGTCATTCTCAAGCACGGCGACAACATTACCACTCTCTATGCCCACATGAGCCGTCTCGGCAAAGGCATCAAGACCGGCACCAAGGTCAAGCAGGGCGACACCGTTGGCCATGTTGGCTCTTCCGGCATGGTGACCGGGCCCCACCTGCATTATGAATTCCGGGTCAACGGCTCTCCGAGAAACTCGCGAACGGTCAAGCTCCCTGATGCGAAACCGGTACCCAAGTCAGAAATGGCTCGCTTCAAGGGATTTGCGGAACAGCAAGTTGCCAAGTTCGAACTGTTCCGCCAAAACTACCAGCATCTAGCCCTGGCCGCTGACGAGTGAACTGAATGAAAGCCTGGATTGGATTGATGTCAGGCACCAGCATGGACGGCATTGACGCCATACTGGTGTCGTTCAACGGTCAAACAATCCAGGTGCATGCCACCCACACCACCGCCTACCCGGACGACATACGCAGACGGCTGGTCAATCTCGGCCAGAACCGGGGAACGCCGGATGATGTCGGCGAGCTTGATCACGCCGTCGGCTCACTGTTCGCCCTCGCGGCGGAAACTGTGATCGGGAAGTCCGGTTTCCCGGCCTCATCCATCAACGCCATCGGCAGTCACGGCCAGACCCTACGTCACCACCCTGATAGTTCAGCACCTTTTTCCCTGCAGATTGGCGATCCCACTGTTATCACTGAACGAACCGGCATCACGACCGTGGCAGACTTCAGGCGGCGCGACCTGGCAGCAGGCGGTCAAGGAGCGCCACTGGTGCCGGCATTCCACAAAGCCTTCTTTAGCGCTGAAGGCGAGAGCCGGTGCATCCTTAATCTTGGCGGCATCGCCAATATCACCCACCTTCCAGCGGGCGCCAATGAGCCGATCACCGGTTTTGATACAGGCCCTGCGAACGCGCTGATGGATGCCTGGTGCATGGATCAGACTGGCCGGGCGTTTGACGAGGATGGCGCATGGGCCGAGGAAGGGGAGATCAATCAGGCACTGCTAAGCGACCTGCTTTCGGATGCCTACTTTTCGCGACAGCCACCCAAGAGCACGGGTACCGAAAAGTTCAATATTGAGTGGATCAGGACTCAATTACGTCGTCACCCGGACCTTTCCGGCGCCGACGTACAACGCACCCTGCTCGAATTAACTGCAGTATCCGTCGCGCAGCAGTTGCCGCAATCGCCGGGAATGACAATATTTGCGTGTGGGGGCGGTGCTAAAAACAGGATTCTGATGCGGGCTCTGCAGCGAACCTGTAGCCCGGCCCGCCTCGCGTCAACAGATGACCTGGGCCTGGACCCGCAATGGGTAGAACCGGCGGCCTTTGCCTGGCTCGCAAGCCAGACACTCGCCGGCAAGCCCGGCAATGTTCCGGAAGTTACAGGCGCAGAGGGGAAAAGAATACTTGGGGCGGTGTACTACGCCTGAACACGCACGTCAGATCGAGAAGGAGCTACCACAGCCACAGGTGGAGCTGGCATTGGGGTTCTGAACGACAAATTGCGACCCCTGCAACCCTTCCTGATAATCCACGGTTGCCCCGACCAGATACTGGTAACTCATAGGATCCACAAGCAACATCACGCCATCCCTTTCGATGACCGTGTCTTCCTCATCCTGCGCTTCATCGAATGAGAAACCATACTGGAAACCGGAACAGCCGCCACCGGTCACAAACACGCGAAGCTTGAGGTCGGAGTTGCCCTCCTCATCCACCAGCTCCCGTACTTTGGATACCGCGCTGTCACTGAAAAACAGCGGTGTGATTGCCTGTTGCTGAACTACACTCAAGTCCGCCTCCGGTTACAGAAAAATCTGACCTGATTATCATATTCCTGACTAAAACAATCAACTATTCCTTGCCAGGTACCTCTACCGACTCTTCCTCCGCCTGCTTCTCTTCAGGAATGACTCTGCCGGCAGCATCAGATTGCTTGTCCCTGCTCAACAAACCCGCGGGCTCGTTCTGGTGAACCAGGCTCCCGTTAACGGACGCGCCCATAGCCATCTCGATCAGATTGTAATAGACATTGCCATGGATGGAGGCTTTTTCGGCCAGTTCAAGGTGCGTTGACGCGTACACATCGCCGTGAACCGTGCCGTTTACGATCACATGAGGGGCGACAATGTCACCCTCCACGGAACCCACCTCAGACACCCTTAACACCGCGTCGCCGCCTTCTTCGGCAACGACCCGGCCGCGGATAGTGCCATCCACATGCAGTCCGCCGGAGAAATGCACATCCCCCTTAACCGTCGTGCGGGACGAAACCAGGGTATCGAAGTGCCCAGCGGGGCGCCTAGGTTTCTGTTTCTTTTTGCCAAGCATTTTAGTTCTCCGTCAATTCATCCCAATCAAAAGTTCGTTCGGCCTGGGACGATTTACTGCCTTCTGCACGGGCGACCACCTGCAGCTCAACCGGCTCGAAACCGTCCGGCACTCGTAAAAGCCCCTCTATATCCTGAAAATACCGGAAGCGGAACTTGACGCCCAGATCGTCGATATCGTCCGACAGGTCCCTCAGCGCGATCACTTCTTTCTCTTCATTTCGCATACCAATGACGTTCACCGCGACCACGCCCGATATATAACTCTTGTTGTCACCGATCTGGGTGAGCACCAGCTTAAAACCATAGGTGTCGTCCTGGCGCCCCTGCTGCATCGTGAACCGATCCACCTGCAGCCCTTTGCTGGTTTCCGAAGGTGCCATGATGTTTTTATAGAAAGTCAGATCCGCTTTCAGTGACGCGATCCGGGTTTCCAGATCAACAATGCTCCTTCTCGCCTGATTCAGGGCTTGTGCATCTATGGTTCGCCCCCGCTCCAGGTTGACCAGTTGCTGGCTGGCCTCGCGGTTTTGCTCTCGAAGGTCTTCAACCTGCTCTTCCAGCAGGTCGCGGGACTCTTCGGCAGTTGAAAAACGGAATCCACCCTGCGCCATACCGGTCACATACCCCAGCACCGCAGCGAGGATGGAAAACGTCAGCAATATCAAGCTTCGGCGCAGCCGGTACCCCGGGCGATGCCGGATGACAACGTATTCTTCAGCGGGTTTTCTGTGTTCGCTCACCGGTCAGACCTATGGTAGCAGCGCGGGCGCTTCCAGCCCGAGGGTTTCCTTGAGGTCAAACATGATGTTCATGTTCTGGACCGCCTGCCCTGCCGCACCTTTTACCAGGTTATCAATGACCGATGAAACGATCACAATATTGCTCTGCTCCTGCCGGTGAAGAGCCATACGGCAGTTGTTGGCACCACGGACACTGCGGGTTTCCGGATGACTGCCAAATGGCATCACGTCCACAAAAGGCTCATCCCGGAAGCGGTCTTCGAACAGCGACTGGAGACGGTCAAAATCAGCAGGGTTCCGAAGCTCTGCGTATAGCGTTGCCTCGATCCCCCGGACCATCGGAATCAGGTGTGGCACGAAGGTAACACCGACATCACCACCCGCCGCCTGGGACAGGCCCTGACGAATTTCCGGGAGATGGCGATGACCGGATGCGCCATAGGCCTTGAAGCTCTCGCCCACCTCACCGTGCAGCATACCGATCTTGCCCTGACGTCCGGCACCGCTGGCGCCCGACTTGGCGTCCGCGATCAGTCGTGACGGATCGACCAGCCCGCTCTCCAGCAATGGCAGAAAGCCCAACTGGACAGCTGTGGGATAACAGCCCGGGTTAGCCACCAGTTGTGCTGTACGGATCTTGTTCCGCACCACTTCCGGCAGGCCATAAACCGCTTTCTCCGCCCATTCGGGACTTTCATGAGGCATGCCGTACCACTCGGCCCAGACATCCAGATCCCGGAGGCGGAAGTCCGCTGATAGATCCACAACACGGGTTCCGGCAGCCATCAGTTCCGGCATCATCCGCATGGCCACACCGTGGGGCGTGGCGAAAAAGACCAGATCACAGGCTGCCAGCGTTTTTACGTCCGGCTCGGAAAAGGCAAGGTCGTAGTGGCCGCGAAGGTTCGGATACATATCTGCGACCGGCATGCCGGCCTCGGAACGCGAGGTGATGCAACTCACCGTCACGTCCGGATGAACCGCAAGAATCCTCAGAAGCTCAACACCGGTATAACCGGTACCACCTACAATGCCTACTTTTATCACCTGTTTCTCCAGCTGAAATCGAGTTCATAAAACACACATAGTCTAACATGATAAACCAATGACTTATTGCAGCCCGACCGGCGCTGGTTACAATATCGTCAAGAAACCACTCGTCCCTGGAAAACCGGCGATCATGCGTA
Organism: Marinobacter sp. UBA3604; assembly: GCF_002375325.1. Lineage (NCBI taxonomy): Bacteria > Pseudomonadati > Pseudomonadota > Gammaproteobacteria > Pseudomonadales > Marinobacteraceae > Marinobacter > Marinobacter sp. UBA3604. The sequence goes on along the minus strand of NZ_DFMB01000032.1, from coordinate 6,260 downwards.
AACTGAGAAACAAGATCACTGAAAATCTGATCCCGGTTTTCCGACGCCGGCTGTCCGGTGTCGACGCCTTGCCGCAACTGGCGGTTCTCGGATTGCTATCCGGCCTGTTTACCGGTGGTGTGATTCTGGTGTTTCGCCTGGCCATTGAATGGCCGCTTGAGTACTTCCTGCCTGGCGACGGTTCTGAGTCGTTTGAAGAGTTGGACATTCTTACCCGCGCCATCCTGCCATTGGCGGGTGCCGTTGCGCTAGGCCTGCTGATGCACAACCTGGCAACCCACGACCGCAAGGTTGGCATCGTGCACGTCATGGAACGCCTGAACTACCATCAGGGCTATATTTCCGTTCGCAGCGCCCTCGTCCAGTTCGCCACCGGTGTCAGCACCGTTGTTACCGGCCAATCCGCCGGCCGGGAAGGCCCCGCCGTACATCTTGGGGCAGCCATCTCCAGCTTGATGGGGCAATGGATGCGGCTACCCAACAACAGCATCCGGACATTGGTTGCCTGCGGCTGCGCGGCCGCTATTTCCGCGTCGTTCAACACCCCGATTTCCGGCGTTATTTTTGCCATGGAAGTGGTGATGATGGAATACACCATCGCCGGTTTCACCCCCATCATCCTGGCATCCGTGACCGCGGCGGTGGTTACCCAGGCCGCGTACGGCTCGGAGCCAGCGTTCAGTGTGCCGCCGCTGACCATGAACTCCCTGCTGGAAATCCCTTGGATCATCGCCATTGCAATCATTATCGGGGTCGCGGCGGCGGCCTTTATACAACTGATCGACACCACCGGCCGCCACCACCATCGCCCGGTATTACTGCGACTCACCATCGCCGGACTTCTCATGGTGCCCTTTGCCATCGTTGTACCGGAAGTGATGGGGATCGGGTACGACACGGTGCAGTTCACGATCGACAACCAACTGCCCTTCTGGCTATTGCTGGGCGCCGGCATCGCCAAGTTGTTGATCACTTCGGTCACCCTCGGCCTTGGCATGCCCAGCGGCGTGATTGGCCCCACCCTGTTCATGGGAGCCACACTGGGAGGAGCCATGGGATTGATTGGCGCCCAGATACTGCCGGATATGGCATCGTCCGTGGGCTTTTACGCCATGCTGGGCATGGGCGCCATGATGGGGGCCGTGCTGCAGGCGCCACTGGCAGCGCTCATGGCGCTGATGGAACTTACCAGGAATCCCCACATTATTCTGCCAGGCATGCTGATCATTACCACCTCGAGCCTGGTAACCAGCGAAGCCTTTGGCAAGAAATCTTTGTTCCTGACCATACTCAAGAGCCAGGGCCTGAGTTACCAGAACTCACCGGTTATCCAGGCTTTACGGCGCGTGTCCGTCGGCGCCATCATGGACAGGAACATCCTGCGCACCGAACGCTTCCTGTCGCGTGAAGAAGCCAGAAAAATCCTCAAATCCGAACCAAAATGGCTGGTGGTGGAAGGCAGTAGCGGCCCCACTGGCCTGCTGCCGGCGGTGGATCTTGCTCGCTACATGGAAGACACCAAAGCGCCGGCAACGGACAGCGAAGAAGACACAACACCAGAGCAGATTGACCTGATGGACATTCCCGCCAATCGCCGGGACATCGCACCCGTGCAGTACCAGGCGACCCTGGAAGAAGCACTGAACGAATTTGACCAGACCAGCGTAGAAGCCCTCTACGTGCAGCGTCATGTTGCCCCGATGATCCAGCGCGTCTATGGCGTTGTGCTGAAATCGGATATCGAGAGCTACTACCAATACCGACGGAGTTGATGAATGTTGTGGGTCAAAGCCCTGCATATTGTGTCCATGGTGTGCTGGTTCGCCGGCCTTTTCTACCTGCCAAGACTGTTCGTCTATCACGCCGCCTGTGAGGACGAACCTGGCCGCCAGCGCTTCAAGATCATGGAGCGCAAGCTCTATCGGGGAATCACCACACCGTCTATGGTAGCAACGGTTGTTTTTGGTCTCTGGCTCATCGGTTACAATGTCGAAGGTTATATGAGCCAGGGCTGGATTCACGCCAAACTGTTGTTGGTGGTCCTGCTGATCGGCTACCACTTCTACTGCGGACATCTGGTGAAGGTGTTCCGCGATGACCAGAACACCCGTAGCCACGTGTTCTACCGCTGGTTTAACGAGATGCCCGTTCTGGCACTGGTCGCCATCGTCATTCTCGCTGTCGTCAAACCCTTCTGAGGAGCCCGACTATCAACCTTAACAGCCGTCCTCACGTTCTGATTATTTCTGGCCTGGATCCCTCCGGCGGCGCCGGCATCCAGGCTGATATTCAGGCAGTGACCGCCCTGGGCTGTCACCCGCTGCCTGTGTTGTCCTGCCTGACCGTGCAAGACACCCGTAACGTATACAACGCCACCGCAACGGATCCAGACATCGTCCGCCAACAACTGGAATGCCTGGCCGAGGACACCCCCATTCACGCCATCAAAACCGGTGCCCTCGGCAACGCCGATGTGGTGGATGTACTGGTGGACTTTCTCGCCGACCACCCGGACATCCCGCTGATTACCGATCCGGTGATCAAGGCCGCCGGTGGCGGCGACCTCGCCGACGAAGCGCTGATTGCACGCATGAAGGAACGCCTGTTCCGACACGCCGAGATGATTACGCCCAACAGCATTGAATTGGCCCTGCTGGGCGAGGACGAAGATCCGGCGCAAGCGGCCCGCAAGCTGCTAATCGCTGGTTGCCAGTCGGTACTGGCCACCGGGGGGCACGGCGAAGGCGAGGACATCATCAACACCCTCTACCACCAGACTGAAGAACCTTCCCATTTTTACATTGAGCGGGTTGGTGGTGAGTATCACGGCACCGGGTGCACCCTGGCGGCTTCGATCGCCGCTGGCAGGGCATCAGGCCTCTCAGCCGCGGCAGCGATTGACCAGGCGCAGGACTACGTCCTCCGTGCTATCCGGCACGCTCTGCGAGTCGGCAAAGGGCAACCAGTACCCGACCGGGGCATTCCGTGGCAGAGCTAACGCCTTCCGGTACCTTCAGTGCCCAGACCACCGCCAAGGGCCTGAAACCAGGCCTCTACGCCATTACCGACAGCGAACTACTAGCGGAAGACCGACTGCTGGTCGCGGTTGAGGCGGCCCTTCGAGGCGGGGCCGTGTTGGTGCAATACCGTGAAAAGAAGGCGCCAGAGCCGGAACGGCTGAAACAGGCGCAGGACCTGGCGGCCCTTTGTCACAACGCCCGCGTGCCACTGATCATCAACGATGATCCCGAGCTGGCCCGGCGCTGCGGGGCCGCCGGCGTGCATCTGGGCCAGTCCGATGGTTCCCTGGCAATGGCCAGACGGCTACTTGGTGACCATGCCATTATTGGCGCAACCTGCCATGCCGACCTGGCACTGGCGTCCAGTGCGGACGCGGACGGCGCCGATTATCTGGCCTTTGGGCGCTTCTTTAACTCAACCACGAAGCCTGACGCGCCCGTCGCTGAGCCTTCAGTTCTGACCAAGTCACGGCAGTTTGGCAAACCCGTAACCGCCATTGGGGGCATTACTATAGATAACGGCGAAGGCCTGATCCGCGCCGGCGCCGACTTGCTGGCCGTGGTCGGCGGCCTGTTCGATGGTGACGTTGCCACCATTGAAGAGCGCGCACGCCAATTTAGCCGGCTGTTTGCGCAACATCACCCACTTTTTTCATCGTCCGCATCTCAGGAGTCCTGAACCATGACCCAGTCCGAAACCCTATTCGAACAGGCTCAAAAATACATCCCGGGAGGCGTCAACTCTCCGGTCCGGGCCTTTCGGGGAGTCGGCGGTACCCCGCTGTTTTTCAAGCATGCCGACGGCGCCTATCTGTACGACGAAGACGATCGCCGCTACATCGACTACATCGGTTCCTGGGGGCCCATGATCCTTGGCCACGGCAACCAGATCATCAAGGATGCGCTCCATGCCCAGGTCGATCAGGGCATCGGTTACGGAGCACCGACGGCGATCGAAACCGAAATGGCCAAAAAGGTCTGCGAACTGGTCCCTTCCATTGACCTGGTGCGCATGGTCAATTCCGGCACCGAAGCCACCATGAGCACGGTTCGACTCGCCCGCGGCTATACCGGCCGAGACAAGATCGTGAAGTTCGAAGGCTGCTACCACGGCCACGTGGATTCTCTGCTGGTGAAAGCCGGCTCCGGCGCGCTGACCCTCGGCGTCCCCAACTCCCCGGGCATTCCCGCCAGCCTCGCGGAACATACATTGACCCTGGCGTTCAACGATATTGAAAGTGTTCGGGAAACCTTCGCAAAAATGGGCGATGAGATCGCGGCCATCATTGTTGAGCCGGTGGCAGGCAATATGAACTGCATACCACCTGTACCCGGTTTCCTTGAAGCTTTGCGGGAGGTGTGCGACGAGCACGGCACGGTATTGATTTTCGATGAGGTCATGACCGGCTTTCGGGTCGCCCTCGGTGGTGCTCAGGAATTTTACGGTGTCACACCGGACCTGACTGCCCTGGGCAAAGTGATTGGCGGTGGACTGCCCGTTGGCGCGTTTGGCGGCAAACGGGAAATCATGGAACACATCTCGCCACTGGGGCCGGTCTACCAGGCCGGAACTCTGAGTGGCAACCCGCTGGCCATGTGTGCCGGGCTGGCTACATTGAACGCCATTTCAGAGCCGGGCTTCCATGACCGGTTGACGGAAAAGACCAATGCCGTGCGCGATGGGTTAAAGGAGGCTGCGGACAGCACCGGAGTCCCATTGGCAGTGCAAAGTGCTGGCGCCATGTTCGGCTTCTTCTTTACCGACGCCCCCAGGATCACACGCTTCGACCAGGTCATGGCCTGCGACGTAGAGCGGTTCAAAAAATTCTTCCAGGGGATGCTCAAGGAAGGTGTTTACCTGGCGCCTTCAGCCTTTGAGGCCGGCTTTACCAGCGCAGCCCTGACCGATGACGACATCCGACAGACAACGGAAGCGGCAAGCCGTGTCATGAAAACGCTCTGAACGCGACCGATTGATCCCTGACCCCGAAAGCCTGTCAGCAACAGGGACATGTCTTTCGGGGCCCCAGGGGTGACCCGCATCACACTTCTGACCGCCCAAACCGCCCCGGCCCCTCCTGCCGTTGACTTCACTCACCCTATGATCAAATTATGGTCAGATCTCGGACAAGAGATGCACTGACTGCGACCATCTAACAATCACAAGACAGAAGTCAGCGCATGGACGCCACGCAGTACTGCCTTGAACTGCCCCAAAATGCAGTAGTCGGCACAACCTGTTAGGTCGAGCCGCAGTTTGACAATAAATACAACAGCAAACTGTAGGTGCAACAATGAAACAATGGATCAAGGTATTCGCCATGCTGGTGGCACTGGCATGGTCGGCGCCATCAATGGCCTGGTGGTGGAATTCCACGCCATCCAACTACACCGACACCCGCTATCCGGTGGTGTTGGTTCACGGTATGTTCGGATTCGATTCAATTGCGGGAGTAGACTACTGGTATGGCATTGCCGAAGACCTGCGCAAGTACGGTGCCGATGTCTACACCACCCAGGTACCCGCTCTGGACAGCACCATCGCCAGGGGTGAGGCACTGCTACCACAGATCGCCTCAATCGCAGCGGTTCATGGCAAGGTAAACCTGATTGGCCACAGCCATGGCGGGCCCACCGCTCGATACGTCGCACGGGTAAGGCCGGATCTGGTGGCCTCGGTAACCTCCGTGGGCTCCCCCCACAAAGGCTCACCGGTTGCAGACCTGATCCACGGATCTCCGGCGGACAGTCTTGCGGCATCACTGGGTAACGCACTGGGCAGCCTGATCGACCTGCTCTCCGGTGGCGGCTACAATCAGGACCTCCAGTCCAGCCTCTACTCACTCACCACCGAAGGCAGCGCCGAGTTCAACAACTTCGCCCCCGCCGGCGTTCCGGCCAGTGCCTGTGGTGAAGGTGCCTATTCCAGCAACGGCGTGCGCTTTTATTCATGGGGTGGCACTGGCGTACTGACCAACGTGCTGGACCCATCCGACGTACTTTTGGGCACCACCAGCCTGGCGTTTACGTTCAGCCCCAACGATGGATTGGTAGGCCGCTGCAGCAGCCATTTTGGCAAAGTGATTCGTGATAACTATTTCATGAACCACCTGGATGAGGTGAATCAGGCTCTTGGACTGCATAGTCTGTTCGAGACTGATCCAAAAACCGTCTTCCGGCAGCAGGCCAACCGCCTGAGAAATGCCGGGCTTTAAATAGGTTCATCGCACTTTACCGGGA
>NZ_DFMB01000003.1:0-14215 GCF_002375325.1 Marinobacter sp. UBA3604 | reverse complement strand
TTTTTATTGCCTGTAAAAAAGTAACGACCAATAACCTATAGTGGTGCGGTGCCGCTCGAGTTGCCCAGCATTGGTGCGTTGCTGGTGATTTGTTGCCTCTGAAAATATTCACAATGCATTGTTTTTAAAGATTAAAAATATTCTGGAATATATTTTGCTGAAGTATCGGGTCTAGAGTTAGGCTCCAACAGGTACCGGCAACGACGCCGTCAGAAGGAAGTGAAGGTGTCGGCCATTCCTGTTTTGCTTTGATAGCTCGCCACATTTGGCCCCCCTTCTTTAGAACCTTCCTCACGATCTGTTGGCAAATTCCGCATGTTTACAGGCCAACGTATGAGCGATACCTCTTTTCGATTCTTTTCTTTCGTAGGAAGGATCAAAGTTCTTCACCTGAGTTGGGTAGCGTTTTTTATAAGCTTCCTGGTCTGGTTTAATCACGCCCCCTTAATGTCTTCTATTCGAGATCAGTTCGGGTTGTCAGCCTCGGAAGTAAATACCTTGTTGCTGCTCAACGTGGCATTGACGATACCAGCTCGAATTCTTATCGGTATGTTAGTGGATACACTCGGGCCTCGCCGTGTGTATAGCCTGGTCCTTGTTGTGTCGGGGCTTCTCTGCATCGCATTTTCACTCTCCACAACCTTTGAACAGCTTGCTGTGACCCGGTTTCTGTTGGGGTTTGTTGGTGCGGGGTTCGTTGTGGGTATCCGGCTGATAAGTGAATGGTTTCCGGCGAAGGAACTGGGGCTGGCTGAGGGTATCTATGGCGGTTGGGGTAACTTTGGAGCTGCGTTTGCGGGGCTTTCATTGCCGGCAGTAGCGCTGTGGTTTGGTGGTGATAACGGATGGCGCTGGGCGGTAGGCACGACCGGCGTTATCGCGATTATCTACGCGGCGGTTTTCTTCATCCTGGTTCGCGATACCCCAAAAGGTTCGACTTACTTCAAGCCAAAGCGGGGCGGTGCGATGGAAGTCACCAGCAAGGGCGATTTCGTCCTTTACGTGGTAATGAACCTGCCGCTGTTCTTTGCTTTGGCGTTGATCGTTTGGCAACTGGGGCCCTATAAGCTCGGTATGCTGGGGGCTCCGACAACCTATCTTCTTTATGGTGCGATAGGGGTGATGGCAGCTGTCCAGTTCTTGCGGATTTGGCAGATAAACGGTCACGTCTTTCAAAGGCCCGTGCCGGCATTTGATCGTTACCCGTTCAAGCAGGTAGCACTTTTAAATCTCGTATATATGGCGAGCTTCGGATCGGAACTTGCGGTGGTCTCCATGTTGCCGCTGTATTTCCTGGATACGTTTGATATCTCTCCCATGTTGGCGGGGATGCTCGGCGGGAGTTTTGCTCTGATGAACCTGTTTGGGCGCCCCGGCGGCGGCTATCTTGCGGACCGCTATGGGCGAAAGCTGATTACGATACTGATGCTGGCCGGTATCGCAGTTGGATACTTCTTCATGGCAAGGATTGATAGCAGCTGGCCTCTGCCATTGGCGGTCGCTCTGGTTGTGCTCTGCTCGATCTTTGTGCAAGGCGGATGTGGCGCAGTATATGCGTCGGTTCCGTTGGTGAAGCGTCGTCTTACCGGCCAGGTTGCGGGGATGGCAGGTGCCTACGGCAATGTAGGGGGTGTTGTCTTCCTGGTTGTATTGGCCCTGGTGCCCTCAGATCAGTTCTTCCTGGTGTTGGGAGCAATTGCTCTGGCAATCATGTCCCTGGTGATGATCTTCATGGATGAACCTGATCCGCAAACAAGCGAGGTAATGCCGGATGGTTCCGTCAGAATGATTGACGTAACGTGAGTGGTCGCCTCCAATTACAGGCTGGCCAATACAGCATCGCCGGCCGGAAGGCCGAGAATCAGGACAGCCTGGGTATTCGGTATCCAGAAGGCGAGGCCCTCGTTCTCAAGGGAGTTGCTGCTGTTATTGCCGATGGGGTGAGTGCTTCAGCCGCAGGCCGTGAGGCGGCTGAGACCTGCGTAAAAGGGTTTCTGCACGACTACTACAGTACGCCGGACTCCTGGGCCGTTGAAACTGCGGCCGGTCGTGTCCTTGGGGCCTTGAATCGATGGTTGCACGGTCGTGGTCACGCCAGCCATGCAGATGCCCATGCGATGGTGTGTACTTTTAGCGGTGTCGTCATCAAGAACAATCGAGCCTATGTATTTCATGTGGGGGATAGTCGGGTTTGTCTTGTTCGCAACGGCGAACTGGAATGCCTGACCAGGGACCATCATGCCGTTGTAGGCGCCGATAGGGGCGCGCTGACAAAGGCCATGGGGGCCGAGCTGAATGTCGAAATTGATGTATTCCGGGCAAACCTTCTGCCCGGTGATTGTTTATTGTTGACCACTGATGGTGTGCACGGGTATCTCGACCCAGTCGTTATGACCGGACTTGCGGCGGAGGGCGACGCGGATGAGATCGCCAGAGCGCTGGTGGACGCAGCCTACTCCGCTGGAAGCCCCGACAACCTGAGTGCTCAGGTACTTAATATTGAGCATCTGCCAGTGGAAGACGTTGAGGCTCATTATGAACGGCTGACGTCGCTGGCATTCCCGCCGCCATTGGAACCCGGGCAAAGGCTTGACGGTTATCGGATTGTTCGGGAAATCCACGCCAGCCGCCGCACCCAGGTTTACCTTGCCAGCCCCGATGCCGGCGGTGAGCCGGTGATTATCAAAACGCCATCGCCGAACTTTGTGGATGATCCGGCCTATATCGACCGTTTTCTCAATGAGTGCTGGGTGGGGCGCCGTGTAAACAGTCCTCATATTGTCCGGTTTATTGAGCCGCCCCAGAACCGACGCTGCCTCTATTGTGTCACCGAATATGTTCAGGGACCGACGCTACGCGAGTGGATGAACGACAACCCCCTGCCAACGCCTGCCGATGTGAGGAACCTCATTCAGCAGATTGCCATTGGTTTACGGGCTCTGCACCGTCTTGAAATGGTGCACCAGGATCTCAAGCCAGAAAACGTACTGATTGCCAGAGACGGGACAGTTAAAATCATTGACCTGGGCGCGGTAAGAATTCGCGGGATTGAGGAGATTGATGTGCCGTGGGGGCAGGATGGCTGCCTGGGAACCGAGAGCTACGCTGCGCCGGAGTGTCTTGAGGGTGATCGGGCAACACCCGCCTCTGACCGCTATTCCCTGGCGGTGATTGCCTATGAGCTGTTGACCGGTCACCTTCCCTATGCGAAGCCTCCCAGACCCTCCGTCCGTCGCCGTTTGCGCTATCGCAGTATACGCGAATTCAACCCAGACCTGCCGGTGTGGCTGGATGCCTGTCTGCAACGCTCCGTTTCCTTGAGGCCGGAGTCCCGATACCCTTCGCTGTCGGAGTTTCTGCGGGATCTCGGACATCCCAACCCGGCGCTGACACCCACCGCATGGCGCCCGCTTGTGGACCGTGTGCCACCGGAAAACTGGCGTTTCATCGCGGTTGTCTCTCTGGTGCTCAACGGTTTGCTGATTTGGCTGGTCTGGATGAACGGCGTCGACTAAACACTATGCACGCCCCGTGGGCATCGCAATCGATGATATACTCCCGGGAAACTGGTCTTCAGTTGCCCTGATGGAGAGCACCATGCCTGCGAACGATCACCTGGTTATTTTTGACACAACATTGCGTGACGGTGAGCAAAGCCCCGGCGCAACGATGACAAAAGCGGAGAAACTGCGGATAGCCCGGATTCTCGAGAAGCTGAGGGTTGACGTCATAGAGGCGGGTTTTGCGATCGCCAGCCAGGGTGACTTCGAGGCGGTAAAGTCGATTGCAGAGTCTATCAAGGAATCTACCGTTTGCAGCCTTGCCAGGGCGCTGGATAAAGACATTGACCGCGCCGCGGAGGCCATCAGGCCGGCCGAGCGCGGACGTATCCATACCTTTATTGCGACGTCTCCGATTCACATGCAGTACAAGCTGCAGATGCAGCCGGATGACGTGGTTGAGCAGGCCGTCAGATCCGTTAGGCGTGCCCGCAGTCATGTTGACGACGTTGAATTTTCCTGCGAAGACGCCGGTCGGTCAGAACTGGATTTTCTGTGCCGTATTATCGAAGCGGCAATCAAGGCCGGCGCAACAACCATCAACATTCCGGATACAGTGGGCTATGCCATTCCGGAACAGTTTGGGGAGACCATCCGTCAGTTGCTGAACCGTGTTCCGAACGCCGACAAAGCCGTGTTCTCCGTTCACTGTCACAACGACCTCGGGCTTGCGGTTGCAAACTCCCTTGCAGCCGTTAGCAGCGGCGCCCGCCAGGTGGAATGTACCATCAACGGGCTCGGTGAGCGGGCAGGGAACGCTTCTCTTGAGGAGCTTGTGATGGCGGTTCGTACCCGTCAGGATCTTTACACTATCGACACCCGGGTAGATGCTCAGCACATTGTGCCTGCCTCTCGACTGGTATCGACCATCACCGGCTTTCCGGTACAGCCTAACAAGGCGATCGTTGGTGCAAACGCCTTTGCCCACGAATCAGGTATTCATCAGGATGGCGTCCTGAAGCATCGGGAAACCTACGAAATCATGCGGGCACAGGACGTGGGCTGGCACACCAACAGCCTGGTGCTGGGCAAACATTCCGGCCGTAATGCGTTCCGTTCCCGGCTGTTGGAACTCGGCATCCAGTTTGAGACAGAAACAGAGCTTAATGAAGCCTTTACCCGGTTCAAGGCACTGGCTGATCTCAAACATGAGATTTTCGATGAAGACCTTCAGGCGATTGCCAGCGATACCCGGCAGAAGGAAGAAGACGGCCGCTATGGGCTTGTTACCATGCAGGTGTGCTCTGAGACCGGTGTTATTCCCCGGGCTCGCTTGACCCTTCTGGTGGATGGCAGGGAGCATAAGGTAGAGGCAGAAGGCAGCGGGCCGGTTGACGCCACCTTCAAGGCTATTGAGTCCCTGGTAGACTCCGGCTGTAACCTGCAGCTCTATTCCGTGAACAACATTACCAGCGGTACGGATGCCCAGGGGGAAGTAACGGTACGCCTGGAGCGCGGTGGTCGAATTGTGAACGGCATCGGCGCCGATACCGATATCATTATCGCCTCCGCAAAGGCCTACATTGAGGCCCTGAACCTGATCAGCCGGGGCGGTGTTCGGCAGCACCCGCAGGGCGCTGATGTCTGAGCAGGGTAGGCGAAGGGGGCTAGCACAATGATGATGCCAGAGGCAGAACGTCAATTTTATCTGGGCAAGGCGGGAATCCATCTCTGGTACGCCAGGAAGGCGTTACCCGGCGCCGCACCGAGCCCTGAATTCGCCTTTCCCGAGCAGGATGAGCCGGAGCTGGAAGCTGCTGCGATTGCACCGCCTCCGGTTCCGGCGCGGCCATCCGTTCCCCAGCGTAAGGTTGATGGTGTCGGCAAGGACAGAATCGCCGGCATCCAGGCGCTGATGGCCGATGGCACGCCGGAACCTGCTGGCGTACCGGTGCCCGAAAAGGCTCCGGAAACGCCAGTTGCCGTTGAGTCGAAGGCACCGGCCGACGAGTCGCCTGAAAAGACAGTGGACGCTGCTGGGGAGCTGCCCCGCCAGATTCACGCCCACCTTGGGTTCTGGTTCTCAGAGCAGCTTGTGCTGATCAGTGGTGTATCCGACGAGGCCAGCACGCGGCTTCAAGATACGCTGGCCAAAAACATCCTGGCAGCAGTCGGTGAAACCCGGATAGAGAAGGGGCGCGAGCTTCGCTGGCCGGTGTTTGGAAATCTGAGGGTTCCAGGAAACAGCGCAGACTGTTTTCGCGATACTCTTCATTTCCTGGCCAATGACTTCGGTGCCCGCAAAGTGGTCTTGCTCGGAGTTTTAACCAACGATTCTCCCTCAGAAAGAGCTGTATTGCTTGACGATGCGCTGGGTGATGCTGCTGTCGACTTCTCCCATACTCTTGCCGAATTGGCTGCGGTGCCCGCATACAAACGTGAGCTCTGGCAGCAGTTGAAGTCCGCCGTCGGGGGCTGACTTGTGGGGCAGGATCTATACCGCGAGATAGAGAGTGCCGACCTCATGATCCGGGCCTTACGCCAGGAGGATCTGCCTGACGTCCTCAATATCGAAGCCCAGGGCTACTCCTTCCCCTGGAGCGAGTCCGTTTTTTTGGGGTGCTTTCGGCCTGACTATCGGCTCTGGGCACTCGAGTGGGGGCAGCGGCTCAGTGGATACGCCGTCGTCGCTTATATGGCGGGTGAAGCCCATTTGCTGAATTTGTGCGTGGCACCGGCTAAACAGGGCAATGGCGGAGGACGCCGTTTGCTTCGGCACCTTGTGCTGGAGGCGGCGCGGGATGGCATGAGCCAGGTTTTACTGGAGGTGCGCGCCAGCAACCGTGCAGCAATTGATCTGTACGCGGCGGAAGGTTTTGACGTGATTGGTCGCAGGAAGGGCTACTACCCTGCAGGCCGCGAGCGGGAAGACGCACTGGTCATGGCCTTACCCTTGGGCGGATAGTCCCTCGAAACTCCGCGGTTAGATCGGCACGCTCTCAACGGATGCGGGTTCGCGTCAGTGCCTTAATATCCCTATAATGACGTCCGTTTTTTCAGTCTCTCCGAACCAGGTTGTTACCAATTATGACCAGCCTTGCCAGCGAAGTATCCCAGCGCCGCACGTTTGCGATTATCTCGCATCCGGATGCGGGTAAAACCACCATTACAGAGAAGGTTCTGCTGTTTGGGCAGGCCATCCAGAAAGCCGGCACGGTCAAGGGAAAGAAGTCGGGGCAGCACGCAAAATCCGACTGGATGGAGATGGAAAAGGAGCGTGGTATTTCCGTCACCACCTCGGTGATGCAATTCCCATATGGCGGGCGCCTGGTCAACCTCCTGGATACGCCTGGCCACGAAGATTTCTCGGAAGATACCTACCGCACGTTAACGGCGGTGGATTCGTGCCTGATGGTGATCGACAGCGCCAAGGGTGTTGAGGAACGCACGATCAAGCTGATGGAAGTAACCCGCTTGCGGGATACGCCAATACTGACCTTCATGAACAAGCTGGACCGTGATACGCGTGATCCCGTGGAGTTGATGGATGAGGTTGAGGATGTCCTCAAAATCGCCTGCGCACCGATTACCTGGCCCATCGGTATGGGGAAGAATTTTAAAGGTGTCTATCACCTGACCCGGGACGAAGTGATCCTGTACAAATCCGGTCAGGGCCATGCCATCCAGGAAAAACGAGTGATCCAGGGGCTTGAGAATCCTGAGCTGGACGAGGTTCTGGGAGGCTATGCTGGTGATCTCCGAGACGAGATTGAGCTGGTCAAAGGAGCGTCCCATGAGTTCGATCTGGACGCCTTCCTTGCGGGCGAGCTCACGCCGGTGTTCTTCGGTACGGCGCTGGGCAATTTTGGTGTGGATCACATGCTTGATGGCTTGGTGGAGTGGGCCCCAACACCGCAACCGCGTGAAACCGATCAGCGATTAGTGAAACCAGAAGAAGATGTCTTCTCGGGCTTCGTGTTCAAGATTCAGGCGAATATGGACCCCCAGCACCGGGATCGTGTGGCTTTTCTGAGGATCGTGTCGGGGCGCTACAATCAGGGCATGAAAGCGCGTCACGTGAGAATCGGCAAGGAAGTTCGCTTTTCCGATGCGCTGACCTTCATGGCAGGTGATCGGGAGCATGCGGGGGAGGCGTTCGCAGGCGATATTATCGGCCTTCACAACCACGGCACCATCCAGCTGGGAGATACCTTCACTGCCGGTGAGGATATGAAATTTACCGGCATCCCCAATTTTGCACCGGAATTGTTCCGTCGTATTCGCCTGAAGGACCCGCTCAAGTCCAAGCAGCTGCAAAAGGGTTTGATCCAGCTTGCGGAAGAAGGTGCGGTACAGGTTTTTCGCCCGCTTCGAAACAACGACCTGATCGTGGGAGCGGTGGGTGTCCTGCAGTTTGATGTGGTGGTTAGTCGGCTCAAGAGCGAATATAAGGTTGAGGCGGTGTATGAGCCGATAAATGTTGCAACAGCACGCTGGGTAACGGCCTCTGATGAGCGTAAACTGGATGAGTTCGAGCGTAAGGCTAACGATTTCCTGGCTCTGGATGGCAGCGACCGACTGGCCTACATTGCGCCAACGATGGTCAACCTGCAGTTGGCCCAGGAGCGCTATCCAGAGATCAGCTTCCATAAAACACGGGAGCACTAGCAGGCTGGAGTGAGTGAATGCGACTCATTGATGCTCATTGCCATTTTGACTTCCCTGAGTTTGATGGGCGTCGCAAGGCAGTGCTTGAGGACGCTCGCAGCAGTGGTCTGTCGAATCTCGTTATTCCCGGCGTTCGGCGGCCCGACTGGCGCAGGGTGAGTCGCATTGCATCGGAATACGATGGGCTCTACTACTGTCTCGGAATCCATCCCTGGTATGTGGCTGAGCATACCGCCGATGACCTATGCGCGTTGCAAGGCTTGCTCGAAGACCGTCCAGGTCATTGTGTAGCCTTGGGGGAGTGCGGCCTGGATCGGCTCCACGGGGACACGCGGGATCAGTACGCCTGGTTTGAAGGGCAGGTTGATATTGCTGCGCTTGTACATTTACCGCTGGTTATTCACTCCGTTAAGGCCCACGACGAGGTCTATGAGGTGCTGCGGCGCAAGCGCTTTTCAGGGCGGGTGTTGGTGCACGGGTTTTCGGGCAGCTATGAGCAGGCTACCAAGCTGATTGACCTCGGTTGCTTCATCGGTGTTGGTGGTGTCATTACCCATCAGCGAGCGCGAAAGACCCGGGATACCATCGCCCGGTTGCCCGTTGATGCGCTGATCCTCGAGACGGACGCGCCTGATATGGCGCCAGCGGGCGTCGAGGCGGGGCATAATTCGCCTGCGTACCTGCCGTCGATACTAGCCACCCTGGCACGGTTGCGGAATTCGGGGCTCGAAGACCTGGCCCAGTCGCTGCTCTGCAACGTGCAGCGGCTGTATGGTTGGAACGAAGTCGGCGCTTCCGAGCGCTAGAGTCGTGAAAATGACGACCACGGGTTGTTTCGGTGCCCTTTGGTTGGTGGCTCCGTTCCGCGGTAGCAATGAGGATACGTGAATAACGAAACAGTCCCTTTCAGGGTTGGCTTTCTTTTTGGGTTCGGATATACTTCGCGCCCTGGCTTTTCAAGGCGATGCCATCATCTCAGCCCCGAATGATGTCACTGCCGCATAACATACAGGTAAAGAACCTCCTCCGGATGCCGAGCATTTACCGGTGGTGGTTTTTAACGTTTCTTATATAGCGTTCAAGGCGGAATCAATGAAGACTCTGAGTGCGAAACCAGAAACAGTAACACGTGACTGGTACGTTGTAGACGCAGCCGGCAAGACGCTGGGTCGTCTGTCAACTGAAATCGCCCGTCGTCTGCGGGGCAAGCATAAGCCTGAGTACACCCCTCACGTCGACACTGGTGATTACATTGTGGTTATCAATGCCAGTCAGGTACGGGTTACCGGCAAAAAAGCATTTGACAAGATGTACTACAGTCACACCGGCTTTCCGGGTGGAATCAAGTCCATCAACTTCGAGAAGCTGGTCGACAAGGCTCCTGAGCAAATCATCCAGAAGTCTGTTAAAGGCATGCTTCCGAATGGCCCGCTTGGCCGTGCCATGTTCAAGAAGCTGAAAATTTATGCCGGCGCTGAGCATCCTCATGCAGCCCAGCAGCCCAAAGAACTCGACATTTAACGGAAGGCGGATATGTCTGTAGCACAAAATTACGGTACTGGTCGCCGCAAGACATCCACGGCTCGGGTTTTCATCAAGCCGGGAAGCGGTAACATCTCTATCAACGGTCGTTCCATTGAGCAGTTTTTCGGTCGCGAAACTCTGCGGATGATTGTTCGTCAGCCCCTGGTGGTTGCTGAATCCACGGATCGTTTCGATATCAACATCACTGTTAAAGGTGGTGGTATCAGTGGTCAGGCGGGCGCTATTCGTCACGGCCTGACTCGCGCCCTGATGGATTACGATGAAACGCTGCGCCCTGCGCTGCGTAAAGCGGGTTACGTTACCCGTGACGCTCGTGAAGTGGAGCGTAAGAAAGTTGGTCTGCGGAAGGCGCGTAAGCGTCCTCAGTTCTCCAAGCGTTAAAAATCGCTGGAGCAGATCCGAAAAAACCCGGTCTATTGGCCGGGTTTTTTGTTGTCTGGGAAGTCAGTTTCGAACAGGCTTGAGACAGGTAATGGCCCGGCTCAAAGCCTTTCCGACTTGTAAGGGCAGGGTAATTTCATTACCATTTGAGCGCTTATAATTTTAGGTTGAGAGAAGTCCTTTTCGATGTGCAGTTTCCCTGTAAGCAGGGCTGTATGTCGCCTGATGGGAGATAACCATAATGAGTAATGGCGACGTGAGCCAAGGCAGGCGCCGATTTTTGATCGGTGCCACGTCTGTGGTGGGTGGTGTCGGCGTCGTCGGTGCGGCCGTGCCTTTCGTAGCATCCTGGAATCCCAGTGCCAAAGCGGAAGCAGCCGGTGCACCGGTCACCGTCAATGTCAGTAAACTGGAGCCAGGTCAGCAAATGACCGTCAAATGGCGCGGTAAGCCGGTGTGGGTTATTCGCCGCACCGAAGAGATGAACGAAAACATTCTCGAGCTGAATGACCGGGTGAAGGATCCTCTTTCCAAGGAAGCGGACCAACCTGCCTACATCGAAGGCGAGCTCCGGGCGATCAAGGACGAGTACGCTGTTCTCGTTGGTATCTGTACCCATCTGGGCTGCTCTCCCCAGTTCAGGCCAGAAGTTGCTCCAGCCGATCTCGGGGAAGACTGGCTCGGTGGCTTCTATTGTGCGTGTCACGGCTCCCGCTACGACCTTGCCGGGCGTGTCTATCCGAATATGCCGGCACCCAGAAATCTGGATGTGCCTCCCTATCGCTTTGACGACGAGAACACCGTGACCGTCGGTCTGGATCCTGAGGGGGCCGCATAATGAACAAGTTAGTGAGCTGGGTAGACGAACGTCTTCCGATTGTCGACGCGTGGAACAAGCACGTTGGCAAGTATTACGCGCCCAAGAACTTCAACATGTGGTACTTCTTTGGTTCGCTGGCGATGTTGGTGCTGGTGAATCAGCTCGTGACCGGTATCTGGCTGACCATGAGCTATAACCCCACAGCGGAAGGTGCGTTCGCGTCAGTTGAATACATCATGCGTGATGTTGAGTGGGGTTGGTTGCTTCGATACCTGCACTCCACCGGCGCTTCCGCGTTCTTCGTGGTGGTTTATCTCCACATGTTCCGTGGCTTGATGTACGGCTCTTATCAAAAGCCGCGCGAGCTGATCTGGATCTTTGGTATGCTGATTTACCTGGTTCTGATGGCCGAAGCATTCATGGGTTATCTGCTGCCCTGGGGTCAGATGTCCTACTGGGGTGCGCAGGTGATCGTAAACCTGTTTGGCGCCATTCCGGTCATTGGCGATGATCTGTCGCTGTGGATCCGCGGTGACTACCTGATCTCTGGTATTACCCTGAACCGATTCTTTGCATTGCATGTCGTCGCATTGCCAATCGTTCTGCTTGGTTTGGTGGTGCTGCACATTCTTGCGCTGCACGAAGTTGGCTCCAACAACCCTGACGGTATTGATATCAAGAAGAACAAGGACGAAAACGGCATTCCCAAAGATGGTATACCGTTCCACCCCTATTACACGGTGCATGACCTGTTGGGCGTGGGCGTTTTCTTTTTTATCTTCTTTATCGTGGTCTTCTTCTTCCCCGAGATGGGCGGGTTGTTCCTTGAGAAGCCGAATTTTGAGCCGGCTAACGCCCTCAAGACGCCCGACCACATCGCGCCGGTATGGTATTTCACACCGTTCTACGCCATGTTGCGGGCGGTGACTATTGACCTCTTCGGCCTGGACGCGAAGTTCTGGGGTGTTGTCGTGATGGGCGCTGCTATCGCCATCCTGTTTGTTTTGCCCTGGCTGGACAGAAGTCCGGTACGCTCAATGCGCTACAAAGGCTGGTTGAGCAAGATTGCTCTGGCGATCTTTGCCGTCAGTTTCATTGTCCTGGGGTACCTCGGCATTGTTCCGGCCACTGAAGGCCGCACCATTGTTGCGCAGATCCTGACAACGCTCTACTTCCTCTATTTTATTCTCATGCCGTTCTACACGCGTATGGAGAAAACAAAGCCAGTTCCAGAGAGGGTGACAGGATGATGAGAAAGCTGATAGTTGGTCTTTTCATAGCGATCCTGCCAGCTCTCGGGCTGGCAGCGGGGGCGTCCGTGCCGCTTGATACCATGGAGCCGGACCATACCAACAAAGCGTCGCTTCAGCGCGGTGCGGCCCTTTTCACCAACTACTGCATGGGGTGTCACTCCATGGAGTATGCGCGGTATAAGCGTGTATCGGATGATCTGGGGATTCCCGACGAGCTTTACGAGGAGAATCTGATTTTCACTGGTGCAAAGATCGGTGAACTCATGAAGAACTCTATGAGCAAGGAAATGGCTGCGAGCTGGTTCGGTGCTCCGCCACCTGACCTGACCCTGGAATCTCGTCTTCGCGGTGAAGACTGGATCTATTCCTATCTTCGTGGCTTTTACAAGGATGAAAGTCGTCCGCTGGGTGTGAACAACGTGGTCTTCGAAAACGTTGGTATGCCCCATGTGTTGATCGGTTTGCAGGGGCTGTGTGCGGTTGAGCCGAGAATTGGTGAGGGTGCGAGTGTTGATCCTCTCAGCGGCGATGTTCGTAATGCAGACATTTGCCCGGAATGGGAAACAGAAGGCTCCATGGAGCCGGAGGAATTCAACCGGGCTATGTACGACCTGACCAATTTCATGTCTTACATGGGTGACCCGATAAAGGTTGAGCGTGAAAGGCTGGGTATGTTCGTACTGATCTTTGTGGCGATCTTCTTTATCTTTGCCTACCTGCTTAATCGCGAGTACTGGAAGGACGTACACTGAGATTTCAGGTATAATTCCTGTCCCTGAGTTCCAGCGGGCAATAGCCGGCCCGCTGGATTTTTGCGTTTTTCAGGATCAATTCGGTTAGTCAAATCGTGAGGTAGTTCTATGGGCGTTGTGACCAAGCGGTCATCAATGACGTTTTTCTCGGACCCGGCCAGTCATTACAGCCACAGAGTCCGCATTGTGCTGGCAGAGAAGGGGGTGACGGTTGACGTCGTGAACGTTGATCCGGATAACCCGCCTGGAGAGTTGGCTGACCTGAATCCGTACAATGCCCTGCCGACGCTGGTGGATCGTGACCTTGTGCTCTACGAGCCAAACATCATGATGGAGTATCTGGACGAGCGTTTCCCGCATCCTCCATTGCTGCCGGTTTATCCTGTTGCGCGTGCGAACAGTCGCCTGATGATCCATCGCATCCAGAAAGACTGGTGTGGGTTGGTGGATCAGATTCTGGCTCAGCCCAACGCAAAGGCGTCGGATGCAGCCCGAAAAGAGCTTCGCGAAAGTTTGCTGGCCACGGCGCCGCTGTTCGGTGAGATGCCTTTTTTCCTGTCGGAAGAGTTCACGATCGTGGATTGCTGTATTGCTCCGATTCTGTGGCGCTTGCCGTCGCTGGGTATTGAGCTGAATGAAAAGCAGGCGAAGCCGCTTCAAAAGTACATGGATAGCATATTCAGTCGTGAAGGTTTCAAGGCGAGCCTGTCAGACCTGGAAGAAGATATCCGTAACTGATATGCAGCGCCTGAAACCGGTTCAGGAGAAAGGCAGTGCCTGATAGTAAGATAACGATGACATCAAGCCGTCCCTACCTCGTTCGGGCATTCAACGAGTGGATCCTCGACAATGACTGCACGCCCTACATTGTTGTGGATGCGGGAGTGCAGGGCGTTCAGGTTCCGACTGAGCATGTGGCCAATGGGCAGATCGTGCTCAATATAAGTCCTGGAGCTGTGCGTGGTCTGGTGATTGGTAACGGCGCTCTGGAATTCAGCGCACGCTTTGGCGGTGTGCCAATGCAGGTCTTTATCCCGTTGCAGGCTGTCATGGCGGTTTACGCAAAGGAGAATGGTGAGGGCATGGTCTTCGGTAGCGAGCCAGGCTCCCCTGATCCGGAAGGACCTGGTGGTAAGGATTCCGAGCATGGTAGTGGTGATAACGGTCAAGGTGGTGACCGGCCCAGCGGTCGGCCAACGCTCAAGGTCGTGAAATAGCACTGTCTTGAAGGGAAAGTGTCAGGATGCCTAAAAGCCAGCTGTTTTTAACAGCTGGCTTTTTTGTTGTGCGCCAGGC
>NZ_DFMB01000054.1:0-49940 GCF_002375325.1 Marinobacter sp. UBA3604 | reverse complement strand
GAGGGTTTGTCAGCAATCTGGGGGCTGCCGGAAGGCAGCCCTTTTTGTCTGCGCAAGCGCTAGATTGTCGTAGTCCCCGCTTATCTACTACCAAGGGATGAGTTTTTCCCCTCTATCGAATCATTCACCTAACCGGTTTGAGGGTCTACATTGAATAGGTAAACGCGCAAGGCCGCGTTGTCCTGCGACAAACACAACAAGAGGTCGAGACCATGATCTACGCACAACCTGGTAAGGAAGGCTCCGTCGTCTCCTTCAAACCCCGTTACGAGAACTACATCGGCGGCGAGTGGGTCGCCCCGGTCAAGGGTCAGTACTTTGAAAACATCACGCCGGTGACCGGCGATGTCATCTGTGAGATCCCCCGCTCCTCGGCCGAAGATATTGACCTGGCTCTGGATGCCGCCCACAAGGCCGCGCCAGCGTGGGGAAAAACTTCGACCACTGAGCGTTCCAATATCCTGCTGAGAATTGCTGACCGTATCGAGCAGAATGTTGAAATGCTGTCGGTCGCCGAAACCTGGGATAACGGCAAAGCCGTTCGCGAGACGTTGAACGCCGACATTCCTTTGGCGGTTGACCACTTCCGTTACTTTGCCGGTTGTATCCGCGCCCAGGAAGACACGTCCAGCGCCATCGACAACAACACTGTGGCCTATCATTACCATGAGCCACTGGGAGTGGTTGGCCAGATCATTCCCTGGAACTTCCCACTGCTGATGGCTGTGTGGAAACTGGCGCCTTGTCTGGCAGCCGGCAACTGTACGGTGATGAAGCCAGCCGAGCAGACGCCAGCCAGCATCCTGATCCTGATGGACCTGATTGGTGACCTGTTACCCCCGGGCGTGGTTAACATCGTCAACGGCTACGGCATTGAAGCGGGCCAGGCCCTGGCCACCAGTAAGCGTATTGCCAAGATTGCCTTCACCGGCTCCACACCGGTGGGCTCTCACATTCTCAAATGCGCGGCCGAGAACATCATCCCCTCTACTGTAGAGTTGGGCGGCAAGTCTCCGAACATCTACTTCTCAGACGTAATGCAGGCTGAGCCGGAGTTTATCGACAAGTGTGTGGAAGGCTTGGTGCTGGCGTTCTTCAACCAGGGTGAGGTCTGTACCTGTCCGTCCCGTGCGCTGGTACAGGAAGACATGTACGAGGAGTTCATGGCCAAGGTTGTTGAACGCACGAAGTCCATCAAGCGTGGCAACCCGCTCGATACCGATGTGCAGGTCGGCGCTCAGGCCAGCAAGGAGCAGTTCGACAAGATCATGTCTTACCTCGACATCGGCAAGCAGGAAGGCGCGGAAGTGCTGACCGGCGGTGGCCGTGAGGAAATGGACGATGCCTATAACAATGGCTTCTACGTTCAGCCCACGCTGTTCAAAGGCAAGAACAACATGCGTGTGTTCCAGGAGGAAATCTTTGGTCCGGTGGTGGGTGTAACCACCTTCAAGGACGAGGAAGAAGCCCTGGCCATCGCCAACGACACTGAGTTCGGTCTGGGTGCCGGCCTCTGGACCCGCGACATCAACCGTGCCTATCGCATGGGCCGCGCCATCCAGGCAGGCCGCGTATGGACCAACTGTTATCACCAGTACCCAGCGCACGCTGCCTTCGGTGGTTACAAGAAGTCCGGTGTTGGCCGCGAGAACCACAAGATGGCGCTGGATCATTACCAGCAGACCAAGAACCTGCTGGTCAGCTACGACATCAACCCGCTGGGCTTCTTCTAAGTCCGCCAATGACTGTTGTGCCCGGGCCCTCCCACACAGGCCCGGTGGCGAGTCAGCACATGGATGTGCACATTCCTTCCCGGTGTCTGACCGGGGCGCATCTCTACCGGGTTGTAGTTGACTGGTGGGGATGGATGGGTCTTCCTGCCAGTTTTAGGTCCTTCCCAGGGCCTTTTTTTGTGTCTGAGCCGGTGCTCACCGGAATGGGTCGAAAGGATGAGTTTCGCGGCCTGGATCGAGCGGAAATCAGTGCCAAAGTACCATATTGGCCTTTTCGGGGACTGGGTAGGATTGAGAGTGAGTTACCGGGCAACCGGTTAACGGATCCTCAATGCCACAACAATCATCACAAGAGGTAAGCGTTATGTGGACCAAACCAGCCTATGAAGACCTGCGGATCGGCTTCGAAGTCACCATGTACTTCGCCAACCGCTGAGAAGTAATGGCCAGCCTCGTGCGCTGGCCATTTTGCTTCTGGAGTTTCTGTCATGCAGATTCGTATCCTCGGTTCCGCCGCCGGCGGAGGGTTTCCCCAGTGGAACTGCAATTGCGCCAACTGTGATGGATTCCGCAAAGGGACCCTGAACGCCAGCGCACGTACCCAGTCCTCCATTGCCATCAGCGAAGACGGCGTGCACTGGATTCTCTGCAACGCCTCTCCTGACATTCGTGCTCAACTGGCAAGCTTTGATGCCATGCAGCCGGCGCGTGCGCTTCGGGATACCGGAATTAACGCGGTGTTGCTGTGCGACAGCCAGGTGGATCACACCACCGGTTTGCTGATGTTGCGCGAGGGGTTGCCCCTGGACGTGTGGTGTACCGCCCAGGTGCATGAAGATCTGAGCAGCGGCTTTCCACTGTTTCGCATGCTCACCCACTGGAGCGGTGGCCCCCAGTGGCATGAAGTACCCTGTACCGATCAACAGTCTTTTTCCATTCCCTGCGCCCCGGCGTTGCGGTTGACGGCCATTCCGTTACTCAGTAATGCGCCGCCGTATTCGCCGCGCAGGAATAATCCCCACCCGGGAGACAACATTGGGCTTTTCATAGAAGACACCCGCAGTGGTGAAACCGTCATGTACGCCCCGGGGCTCGGGCAGCCCGATGAGCAGATTCTGCAGTGGATGCGCAAAGCCGACACGCTGCTGGTGGATGGTACCGTTTGGCACGACGATGAAATGTTGCGCTGCGAGGTGGGTACCCGTACCGGTCAGGAAATGGGGCATCTTGCCCAGAGCGGCCCCGGGGGCATGATCGATGTGCTGGATACCATGCCAGCACGCCGGAAAATCCTTATCCATATCAATAACACCAACCCCATTCTCAACGAAGACTCCCCGGAACGGGCCGTGCTGGCCAGGCACGGCATTGAGGTGTCGTTTGACGGCATGCATCTGGATATGGAGGTGCCCTCGTGAACGCACTCGCTACACCTGTCATGAATCGCGGGGATTTCGAGCAGGCCCTGCGGGCAAAGGGCCAGTACTACCACATCCACCATCCGTACCATAAAGCCATGTATGGCGGTGATTGTACTCCCGAGCAGATTCGTGGCTGGGTCGCTAACCGGTACTACTATCAGATCAACATTCCCCGCAAGGACGCAGCGATCATGGCCAACTGCCCGGATGCCTCAGTGCGCCGGTTGTGGCTCCAAAGAGTACTGGATCATGATGGGCACAGTGACGACGAAGGCGGTATCGAGGCCTGGCTGAGTCTGGCGGAAGCCGTAGGGCTAACCCGGGACGAGGTCCTCGACCAGCGCCACGTGCTGCCGGGTGTGCGGTTTGCGGTAGACGCGTACCTGAACTTTGCCCGACGGGCGACCTGGCAGGAAGCGGCCTGTTCCTCCCTGACGGAGCTGTTTGCACCCGAGATTCACCAGTCCCGGCTCGATAGCTGGCCCCTGCATTATCCCTGGATCCAGACCGATGGTTATGCCTATTTTCGCAAGCGGCTGTCGGAAGCGCGACGTGACGTGGAGCATGGTTTGACGATTACCCTGGATCACTTTACCTCCGCGGCACAGCAGGCCCGTGCCCTGGAAATCCTTCAATTCAAACTGGATATCTTATGGTCTATGTTGGATGCCCTGACTATGGCTTATCAGCACCGCACGCCGCCGTACCACACCGTAACCAACCAGCCAGTCTGGCACCGGGGGGTGTAGTGGCCACGCCCATGGAGCGCACACCGCGACTTCGCCCGGGTTTCCGCTTCCAGTGGGAGCCGGCCCAGAACGCCCATGTGCTGTTGTATCCCGAAGGTATGGTGCGGTTGAACGACAGCGCCGGGGCGGTGCTGAAGGAAGTGGATGGCCAGCGCACGGTGGCCGATATTGTCGCTATCCTGGAACAGCAGTTCCCCGATGCGGGATCCCTGGCAAACGATGTCAGTGATTTCCTCAAGGACGCCGAACAGCAGCATTGGATACTGTTTCCATGAGTCAGCACGACACCATGCCGACGGGCGATCGCCCTGGTATTGGTCCGCCCCTATGGCTGCTGGCGGAATTGACCTACCGCTGTCCACTGCAGTGCCCTTACTGTTCCAATCCACTGGATTTCGCGCAGACCCAGCAGGAATTAAGCACCGAAGAGTGGGTCAGGGTGCTGCGCCAGGGCCGTGAGATGGGAGCAGCCCAACTGGGCTTTTCCGGCGGCGAACCGCTGGTGCGTCAGGACCTTCCGGAGCTGATTGCAGAAGCCAGGCAGCTGGGCTATTACACCAATTTGATAACCTCCGGCCTGGGGCTCACCGAGGCCAAGGTGAACGCCTTCCGCGACGCCGGGCTGGACCATATCCAGGTCAGTTTCCAGGCCTCAGACCCGGAACTGAACAACGCCGTGGCCGGCTCACGCAAGGCTTTCGAGCAGAAGCTGGCGATGGCCCGTGCGGTAAAAGAAGCGGGTTACCCCATGGTGCTCAACTTTGTGATCCATCGGCACAATATCCACCAGATGAACGATATCATCAGTTTGTGTGAGCGATTGGGTGCGGATTACGTGGAGTTGGCCACCTGCCAATACTACGGCTGGGCGTTCGAAAACCGTGAGGGGTTGATGCCCTCCAAGGCACAGCTGGAAAAGGCTGAGGCCGAAGTAAACATCTATCGCAAACGTCTGGCAGATGACGGCTCGGCGATGAGGTTGATCTTTGTCACCCCGGACTATTACGAGGAGCGGCCAAAGGCCTGCATGAACGGGTGGGGCAGCCTGTTCCTCACCGTGGCGCCGGACGGCACCGCCTTGCCCTGCCACAGCGCCCGCCTGTTACCCATTGAGTTTCCCAATGTACGGGATTCCTCGCTACACTCCATCTGGTATGACAGCCCGGGTTTCAACCATTACCGGGGTGACAGCTGGATGCCGGAGCCGTGCCGGTCCTGCGACGAAAAAGGAAAGGATTTCGGCGGCTGCCGATGCCAGGCCTACCTGCTGACCGGTAATGCCGACAACGCCGACCCGGTTTGCAGTAAATCACCCCATCATGACCGCATCCTCGCCGCCCGCCAAGCGGCGGACCATGCCACCGCCGGGTTGGAGGAGCTGACCTATCGCAACGCCAACAACTCCCGGTTGTTCTTCAGGGGCTGATGCGCCCCGTGAGCCAGATGCAACGACAAAGCTGACGTCAGAACAGGCCTCGTCGGCGCTTTTACAGCGTACAGAGCTAGCGGCATCTGCGACCGGTGAATTCTGGCTGGAGTCCGACCCGGTCAGTGGTGGCAATGTGATAATGACCTTGGAGGCGGGTGTCGGGATTCCTTTGCTCTCTCGCAGCTTCAGCGCTCGCAGCCAGGTTAACGGTTATGGAGGTGGTGCGCTGTGTGCCGGGCCCGAAAGCGTATTCGCCGTCGAGGCGTCCGGGCAGCAGGTTTATCACATTGATACGGCCACAGGGGCGTGCTCTCCACTCACTGACGACGATGCCTGCTATGGCGGACTCTCCTGGGACGCGGCGCATCACCGGGTGTTGGCAGTGCGTGAGGCGAACGGCCGCCAGCAACTGATGGGTATTGCCCTAACGGACAGTGAATCAGCGAACTGCATACTCCACGAGTCGGAAGACTTTTACAGCGCCCCGGCGGTATCGGCCGACGGGCGGCACCTGGCCTGGGTGAGCTGGTCACTACCGGACATGCCCTGGGTTGCCTCCGTACTCTGGACAGCATCGATTCAGCGGGACGGCTCACTGACCCAAGCGCGACGCTGGCCCTCGCCTTCAAAAGGCAGTGTGCAGCAGCCGATATTTGATGGCGACGACGTGATTGTGTTGTCGGATCATGAGGGGTGGTGGCAACCGTGGCGACTGGCGTCCAGTGGGCAATGGCACTTGCTGGATGGCACGCGGGAGGATCATGCCAGCGCCCCCTGGCAACTGGGCGAGCGTCACCACCAATGCCTTCCCGACGGTGGCTGGGTACGTGTGCGGTACCAGGCTGGAGTCGGGCAGTTGTGGTTGTGTTCAGGGAATGAAGAAACAGGCGTGCGGATCGCAAGGGAGTACGTCGACTTTCGATGCCTGGTTGTGCAAGGCCAGAGGGTGCTGTGTATTGCCCGCTCGTCCACCCGGCTCGACACAGTGTTGTCGGTCGATTGGGCAACCGGACATGCCGAGCCGCTGTCTGGTGGCGAAGAGCCCTTTCCTGAAATGACGCTGTCTCAGCCGGAACTCTTTAGCGTTCCGACATCGGTCGGTGGTGGCGATCCCATCAGCGGTTTTTTCTACCCGCCAGTGCCATCCGCGTCTGATGGTAAGTCGGTACCAATCATCCTGATTGCCCATGGCGGCCCGACCTCCACGGCGTATCCGGTGCTCAACCTACAGACTCAGTTCTGGTGTCACCAGGGCTTTGCTGTGGCTGAGGTGAATTACCGCGGCAGTTCGGGCTTCGGCCGGGCCTTTCGCATGGCGTTGGCGGGCAGCTGGGGACAAGTAGACGTGGCGGATATGGAACGTGCTGCTCGCTGGCTGGTCGCCAACAAAGCCGTTGATCCCGCCAGGCTTTTCATCCAGGGCCGCAGTTCGGGCGGGTATACCGCATTGCTGGCCATGGTCCAAACTGACGTGTTTGCGGCGGGCGCCAGCCAGTTCGGTGTCAGTGATCCCCGGCGGCTGCGAGCGATGACGCATCGATTTGAATCCGGTTATCTGGATTGGTTGTTGGGATCTCCCGACGACTGTCCCGACAATTGGCAGCAGAGGTCGCCACTGGATCAGGCAGATCGCCTCTGGCGACCGATGATCTTTTTCCAGGGTGCGCAGGATCGGGTGGTGGTCCCGCAGCAGACCACTGCCATCGTCAATGCGCTGCGTCGCAATGGTGGCTCTCCGGAGGTGTATGTGTACCCTGACGAGGGTCATGGATTTCGCAAACAGAACAACGTTGCCGATATGCTGGAACGATTGCTTCGGTTTTATCGCAGGCAGTCGACCGATCAGTAATGTGACGCCTGTCCGCTTTCCTGTTTCGCTGTAAGACAGTCTTACATACAGTTTTCAGTCCCCCCGACAATACTCTTCCATCAGACAAGAAACCGGCCAATTCGGCCTGATGTGGGGATAAAACAATGAAAATAGGGACTGATGGATTTCCGGGAAAGGCAGTCGTTCTGCTGGGCGCTCTGGCGGTATTGACCGGCTGCGGTGGCGGTGGGAGCAGCAGCGAATCCAGCCCGTCGGATTTTGACGCACCGGTAGAGCCGGTCAACATCGGCGGCGATGGCGATATTTTTGACCCGGAGCGCCTGCTCGACGTGGACATCACCATGTCTGCCAGCAACTGGCGAACATTGAAAGCCGAGGCGCGAACGTTGGCTGACACCTCCCGCGAATGCCTGCCCGAGTTCGAGTACAGCGAGTTGCCTGCCATCGTCACCATCGACGGCGATACCATGGGCAACGTGAACGTGCGGAAAAAAGGCTTTATCGGGTCCCTCAGCCCGGACCTGCCTTCCCTGAAACTGGATTTTAACGACCTGCAGGAAGGGCGTACTTACCAGAACGTGTCCCGTATGACCCTGAACAACAATCGTCAGGATCCCTCCAATGTTCGTCAATGCCTGGCTTACGACCGGTTCCGGGATATCGGTATCGCAGCGCCGTTATGCAACTACGCCCAGGTGACCGTCAATGGCGAGGACCTGGGGGTTTTTGCCCATGTTGAACCTATCCGGAAGCCCTTTTTGCGGCGCACGTTTGGCGATGACTCGGGCAATCTGTATGAGGCGCAGCAGGCCGATTTCGGCAACTATCTGATCCGCCGGTTCGAGACCAAGACCAACGAAGACGCCAACAACCGCTCTGATCTGCAAGCCGTTGCGGACGCCATGGCGCTGGATGATGAGGCGATGATGGACGTGTTGCCCCAATTGCTGGATGTGGATGAGTTCATCCGTTTCTGGGCCATGGAAACCTTGCTGGGAGCGTGGGATTCGGCGAGCGGCAACGCCAATAACTTTTACCTCTACCATTCTCCGGACGATGGGCTGTTCCACTTCATCCCCTGGGGTGCCGATACCGCCTTTCGTGGAACCCATCCCCTGAAGCCTGGCTCCGCGCCTCTGTACCGTAACTTCCGTCTGGCGGAGCGGCTTTATGGGATGCCGGAATACCGCCAGCAATACCTGGACGCGCTGGAAGACCTGTTGGCCAACCACTGGGACGAAGAAGCGATGCAGCTGGAGATCGAGCGGGTGATGGCGTTGACTGGGACCACGGAGGCCGACGTTGAAAGTGTTGAAAGCTTCCTGCTTGGCACCGGCATGCCCGGAGACGACGGGTATGAGCGATCGCAACGGGAGGTGTTGCTCAGCGCCATCGCCGGAAACGAGCCGGAAGAGGCGGTGACCTTGCTGGAGGATACCCAGCCGGACTGCTCCGAGCCAGCCACCACCAATCTGACCGCCAGTGTTTCAGCGGTATCCGGCACAGACTCCGGAGTATTCAGTTTCACCTTGCCGGATGGTCGACAGGTCAGCGCGAGCCTGACGTTCGCTGCCTTTGAAGTAGACAGCCTGGTGTACTCCGTTGACACCGAGCTGGCTCCCGCCGTGCACAGTTTGCTGCTGATTGGTGTCGACGCCGCCCAGGGCTTCAAGCCTTATGTGTTGCAGGTATTTATCGAAGACACCGATTACATACCCGGAACCCATAAGCTCCATGGCTTTGCCACCAATGCGTTGCTCTTTGAAGTGGATGAATCCGTACCTGGCGACGTGGTGTCACTGGCGCTGGGGGCGACCGGCACCATCACCCTCAACAGCGTAGGCAGCGGCGCAAACGCCGGCGATGTGGATATGGACATCGACATGACCATGGAATACCTGCCGGGTACTGAATAATGGCCAGTTGTTTCAGCCTGAACGCATTTGAATCCCACTCACTGGCGGATCAGAGCTCGTCAGCGTTGATGGATCGGGTGGATACCAAGTATCTGATCGACGCTGCCGAACTGAACCAGTGTCTGGCAGAGCTGACGGCAGAGTACACGGTGCTGGAGATGAACGGGTGTCGGGGAATGGCATACGACACGCTCTATTTCGATACGCCCGGCCGGCAGCTCTACCTCGATCACCACAATGGCAAACTGAACCGCGTAAAGGTCCGCACTCGCCACTACCGGGCCACCGGTGAGCGTTTTCTGGAGGTCAAGGTCAAGACCAACAAACTGCGCACCTCCAAACAGAGAATGGTATTGACCGGGGCGGAGCCAGACGCACGAACCCTGCACCACTTCCTTCAAGAGCAACTGGGCCTGCCGGCGACACGGATGCTGCCGGCTCTTTTTGTTCACTACCATCGCATCACGCTGCTCAGCAGAACCGGTCACGAGCGGGTTACCGTGGATACGGATATCTGCTTCGAGCATAGCGGGGAACACCAGCGGATCGGGTTGCCGGGCGTTGTGTTGGTGGAGGTCAAATCGTTGCGCCATCAGCGGCGTTCACCCGTTCTGGACATCCTGAAAAGGATGGGCCACAGGCCCGTCAGCTTCAGCAAATACTGCATCGGCACGGCGCTGCTGTGCCGGGGCCGGATCAAGGCCAACCGCTTCAAGCCAGTGTTGTCGAAGCTTGATGCGCTCAGGGCCCCGAGAGAATACCGCTACTTCAAGGAGTCATCATGGAATCTGCAGTTGATGTCCATTTCTTTATCCGCCTGATCATTAACCTGATCTCGGTTTTCATCCTGATCCGTTGTTACTACGCATTTTCCCACCATCGTGAAAACGCCGCCTCGTTCATCCTGTTTGGCGTGGGTGTGTTCCTGGTCACGGCGTTACTGAATTCGGTGACCGTGTCCATGGGTTTCGCCTTTGGGTTGTTCGCGGTGTTCTCGATGTTGCGATACCGCACCGAAGCATTGGGTATCAAGGAAATGACCTATCTGTTTCTGGTGATCGCCATGGCGCTGTTGGCGGCCGTCGGGAACGTGGAGCATTGGGTGTTGGCGTGCCTGAATGGCCTGGTGATCGCCATCGCCTTGTTGCTGGAAACCCGGATGATGTTGCCATTGTGCGGCGAGAAGGACATCGAGTACGAAAAAATTGACCTGATTCACACCGACCGTCAGGACGAACTGATTGCCGACCTGCGATCTCGGACTGGCCTGGATGTGAATCGGGTGGATGTGGTTTCCGTAAGCTTTCTGCGGGATACAGCGCAGCTAAGGATGCATTACCGCATGGAGCAGGGATCATGATGGGCGATCTGCGCTGGGCAATGCTGGTGATGTGGCTGACGGCCTGCTTTTCCCTGCAGGTGCATGCAGACACCACTGATTTTGAGGCCGACATCGGCGGCTACGTGGTGGGCGGTGTGGACCATTATGGCGCTTTCCATGACGAAGATGGCGTTGACTCGACCACGAACACGGTACTGCGGAAATTCAGGCTCGGACTTGAACTTGCCTATGGCAAACACTGGTCCTTCGAGCTTGATGGTGACTATCAGTACGACGGTGATGAGCAGGTACTGGAATTCGATGACGTCTGGTTGCGATACGATGGCTTTGGCTGGGGTGGCGTCCAGGTGGGTCGGATGAAAGAGCCTTTTGGTTTTGAACGTACCAGTGGCTATTCCAGCCTGATGACCAACGAACGCTCCCTGGCGACCAGCGCCTTTGCGCCGGGGCGCTCCGAAGGCGTGATGGTAAACCGGGCCGGTAAAAAGGCCACCTGGGCACTGGGCGTATTTCGGGAAAGTGGCGATTCCCAGGCTCCCAGGGCGGTAACGGGCCGCGTGACCTTTGCCCCGCTTCACACTGAACATCAGACAATCCATCTGGGCCTGGCCGGATCCTGGCGTGACATGCGCGGCGAACGGTTCCAGATACGCGATCATGGGGAGGTCTACAGCGCCGACAATGTGATCCGAAGCCCGCGTTTTGACGCGGATGACCTGGCACTGTTGGGTGGCGAGTTTGCCTGGAGTCGCGATTCAGTCACCGTCACATCGGAGGCGATGACCCAGCGTGTCAGGCAGGTTGGGGGCGACGAATGGCAATTCACTGGCGGTTATGCCCAGCTGGGCTACCTGCTCACGGGCGAACACCGGGGGTATAGCCGAGGCGAGTTTGACCGCATTGACCCGCTCAGCCATCTGGGTGCCGTCGAACTGGTGGCGCGCTGGAGCGGGGTGGATCTCAGGCAGCGGGATGTGGGCGCCGAAGCCTCCATAGCGATGCTGGGGATCAACTATTATTGGCGTAAATCGGTTCTGCTGAGGGTGAATTACCTGATTCCGACCATCAGCGGCAATGCTTTGATGGCAAACCCCGATGGGGATGCGGTCACCGTGCGTGCCCAGCTCAGGTTCTGACGCGATCGGCCTCCAGGGGCAGCGCCAGTGTCACCCGCGTCCATTGCCCCAGCGCACTGCTAATCGACAGTGTCCCACCGTGGTGGCGCAGGATGGTCTGGCAAATGCTAAGGCCCAGCCCGAGGTTTTCCGGTGTGTCACTGGTCGAATAGAAAGGATCCGTCAGGCGACGTATCTCCTCCTCGGGAATGCCGCAGCCATTATCGGCCAGTGTGATATCAAGGGTCCGGGCATCGCGAGTCGTCGACACATGAATGATGGCGGGCTGACGATCCAGTTGGCTCTGAAGCGCCGAGGCAGCATTGAGAAACAGATTCACGAACACCTGAGTCAGCGCCGAAGGGTAGCAAGGTACTGTTAGGGTTTCCGGTACGTCGATCTCCAGGTCAATGCCGCGCAGTTTGTGTTTGGTGAAGCGCGTGGCGGCATTGATAAGCCCCGTGAGGTTTGCCAGTTCTTTGGCGTGCTCCGGATGAGGGACAGAGAAATCGATAAGGTCCGAGACGATGTCGGCAATGCGTTTCTGATGCGCCGCGGCATCGTCGATCGCTTCGCCCAGTTCGGGGTCTTCGTTGATATCCTTTGCGTACTGCAGCGCCTGCACGGAGCAGTTGACCGGATTCATGATTTCATGGAGCAGGCCCTTGGCCATGTGACTGAGGGCCTGATGCTTCTGTTGCTGGATCAGGTTTTCCTCAGTCACCTGAAGCGTTCGCAGAGTGCGGCTCAACATCCGGTTTCTGTCGCGCAACAGGAACTGCAGCGCCAGGATGTTTCGCACGAAGCGACGAAAAAAAACGGCTAACAACGGTGAAATGACCAGGCACATCAGAACCAGCCAGTTCAACAACACTTCCTGTAGCTTGGTTGCCACATCCGCTGCGGGTACCGCGGCCCAGGTAGCGGCGTAGAGAAACGCCAGATTGATGGCGATCATGATCAGGGTATGCCGTGGCGACAGTGTCACGATGCCGAGGAAGCTGATGAAGAAGTAGAGCCCGATCGTCGGTGTGAGATCTCCACCGGTTTTGATAAAGGCAAGATAGCTGAACAGGGCCATGTTCAGGAAAACCAGATACATGATCAGTGGCGTGCGAAAACGCACGGCCTTGAATCGGTGGGCCACAATGAGACAGGAGAGAATCGTGGTGTAGACAAACAGTCCGCTCGGAACGTTGGCAGGGCCAAGCTGTGTGGCCAGCGTCATCATGTGCGCAAGGGTTCCGATCAGTGTGATTAGCAGCGAGACGTCCGCAAAGACCGGCAGGAAACGGAACCGGGATTGGGCGCTGTAGAAACGCTCGAACTGTCGTTGCTTGCGCGGAGTAAGTTGCTGAACCTGTTTCAGGCCGTCGAGTATTTTCATGAGTCGAGATTGTTCCTGAAGCGTTTCATGAACAGCATCAGATCCGGTTGCCGTTCAAAGCCCATCTTGATGAATATTCGGTCCTTGTAGGAGTGCACTGTTTTATAGGAAACCCCGAGTCGATCCGCAATGGTCTTGAACGCGACCCGATCCGCCATGAGGCGTGCCACTTCCCGTTCACGGGCAGATAGCGCGTGAAACGCCTCCAGATCTGGTGATGTTGTGGTAGCGGGTGCCTGGCACGAGTCCGCGTCCACATACACTTGCCCGTTGCGAATGTAGTGCAGGGATCGAATGAGTTCCTGTACTGACTGAGTCTTGGCCACAACCGTTTTGATGCCTGACTCCAGATAGATCGCCAGGCGGGCTGGAGAGACCGGTCGCTCGACCAGCAGTAGCACAGACAGCGCGGGGTGATTGGAAAGGGCCACTTCGGCGATGGTCAGGCCATCGTTGTCCTGCAGGGCTTCCTCAATGATCAGCACGGTAGGCCTGACGGTCGGCAACTGCTCCAATGTATCGACACCGGTTGCGGACTCGCCCACCAGATCAATGTTCTCTTCGAGAAGCAGCTGATAGAGGATGGCGTCCCGGTACAGGCGCTTGTCGATGGTGACGTACAGCCGGATATCATCTTTTGTCACGGCTGCCGGCTCCCGCCCGAGGGCGCGCGCAGAGGCAACGACAGCTCAAGGGTGAAGCGTTGTTGGCCTCCCTGAAGGAGAACTTGGCCGCCCTGTTGTTGGGCCATGATGTAGAGCGCAAGCAAGGCGCCCTGTTGCTTCAGTAATTGGCTGGAAACACGCGCCATTGGCGAAAGGACATGACTGTATAGGTGGAGGTTCTTTCCGGCTTCCAGCCGAAGGGTCGTGACGTCCTCATCCTGCTCACTTATGAGGTGGTCACGGCTCATTCCGGACGCGCTCAACAGCACATCCAGCGCTGACTGAATGGCGTCGGGCAGGGTACCGTTGCTGGGAACGGCGTCGGTTAACGGTATCTCCAAATACCGAGTCAGTTCGGCGCGTAGCCCGCGGACCAGAGCGTTATCCAGAGCCTCAGGGCTATGGTCACGAAAGTGGGAGGCGCCGGGAGGCAAGGTGCTGATGGCGTCCATATCCCTCAGGAAATTCTGTATCACGTCCCGTGACGCCCAGGGAACTGATGGCGATTCGGTCAGAGCCCTGAGAAGAGCGGCTTTTCGCCGTTCGCGAACGCCCTCGAAACGCTCAGCAAGTGCAAATTGCCACTGCTCCGATTTCTGGCGCGATGCGTGGTGCTGAGCAATAGCGTCGTCCAGCACCGGGAGCAGGGATGCGGCATGCCACGGCTTCTTCTGATAACGGAAGATTCGCCCCTGGTTAACCGCGCCCAGCGCAACGTCCAGTTCCCCGTAGGCCGATGTGAGGATGCGAGTAATATGGGGATAGGACTGTCGCATCTCGTTGATCAACTGCAGTCCTTTCATGCCTGGCATGCGCTGATCTGTCATCAGGACTGCAGTCCGGTGACCTTCCTGATGGAGAGTCTCCAAAGCCTGCTGAGCGCTGGCGGCGCAGCGGGTTTCGAAGCGGTCCTGCATCCGCATCAGCTGTTTGCTCAGGTACTTGGTCGCCGATTGTTCGTCGTCAACGATCAGTACCAGCGGCTTGGGGTGTCCGCTCTCGACGGGAGTGGGCCCGGCGTTATCCTGTACCGACATGGTGGCTGCAAACAGGTCGGTGCGTACGAGGTTGATGTCCCAAGGCTTGGCGTAGCAGCGGTCGACAACCCTATTCTCCAGCAAGTGAATGATCTGATCGAGGGAAAACTGGCCGCCAATGACGATTCGCAAGCAGCAGCCACCATCGCTGACCTGCTGAAGTAGAGAAGACGTCAGCAACTGATCGGTGTCGGTGGTGATGAATACGAGCGCGTCGGGCAGGGATCGGCCCCGTGCAATGGCGGCCAGGGCCTCTTGGTCAGAGGAGTAGCTGTCAATTGAAAATGCCCCGGCAAAATCCTGGAGAAAAGCATCCCGATCGTCTTCCCGGTCGTACCTGAGAAGTACCCGATGTGGTTGATCAGCGGACATGTGAGCTGGATCCTTGGAGACAGGTTGGCCGAGCGATAATACCAATCGGGTATCGACCCGAATGTAGGAACATCCTACGCTGTTTGGGTGCCGAAAATCCCGGCACAGGTCTCAGGATGAGGAACCAGATGAGAAGGCACCCGGGTTGGGTTAAACTCCGGGTGAGACATAATAACAACGACAAAATGGCGAGACCTTACATGAGCTACGACATTTCCTCCCTGCGCAAGTTTGTGTCCCCCGAGATCATCTTTGGTGCCGGCTCACGCAAGGCAGTAGCCAACTTCGCCAGTAACTTTGGTGCTCGACATGTGTTCCTGGTATCTGACCCTGGCGTGGAGAAAGCCGGCTGGGTTGCGGAAATCATGGATATCCTGGTGGCAGCGGGTCTCCGTGTCACGGTATTTACCGGCGTCTCAGCCAATCCGAAAGTGGACGAAGTCATGGCCGGGGCTGAATTGTATAAGTCCAGCCAATGTGACGTGATTGTCGCCATCGGCGGCGGCAGCCCCATGGACTGCGCCAAGGGTATCGGCATTGTCAGTGCCCATGGCCGGAACATTCTTGATTTTGAGGGTGTGGACACCATTACTTCGCCCTCGCCCCCGATGATCCTGATTCCCACCACGGCGGGGACATCCGCCGATGTCTCCCAGTTCGCGATCATTTCCGACCCCAGCCGGCGCTTCAAGTTCTCCATCATTAGCAAGGCGGTGGTGCCGGATGTGTCGCTGATCGACCCGGAAGTGACGGAAACCATGGACGCCTACCTGACGGCCTGTACCGGGGTGGACGCCATGGTGCACGCCATTGAAGCCTATGTCTCCACTGGTAGCGGGCCGCTGACGGACACCAACGCCCTGGAAGCCATCCGGCTGATCAACCGCCATCTGGAGCCGCTGGTACTGAACACCGCCAATGTGCACCTTCGAGAGCAGATCATGCTGGCGTCCATGCAGGCCGGCCTGGCGTTTTCCAATGCCATCCTGGGGGCGGTGCATGCCATGTCCCATAGTCTGGGCGGGTACCTTGATTTGCCCCACGGACTTTGCAACGCCTTGCTGCTGGAACACGTTGTGGCCTACAACTACACCTCGGCCGAGGATCGATTCCGGCGGGTGGCGGAGGCCATGGATATCGACACCCGCGGCATGTCGAAACCGGTGATCAAACAGCGCCTGATGGGGCGAATCATCACGTTGAAACAGGCCGTGGGGCTGGAGGCCAAACTTGGCAAACTGGGCGTGACCACATCTGACATCCCTTACCTGTCGGGCTTCGCGCTGCAGGACCCATGCATCCTGACCAATCCCCGCAAGTCCTCACGCCGTGACGTCGAAGTTGTTTATGAAGAAGCCCTCTGATTCCAACGACGCTGACTACGACATCGGCGATCTGCTCGGCCTTGGCAGCCAGTCGGTACGCAAGAATTACTACCCGGCACTGCAGCAACGGATCGATGAACTGGAAAACGAGCGCAACCGCTACAAATGGCTTTTTGAAAACGCCCTTCATGGCATCTTCCAGGCCAATCTCCGCGGTGGCTTTGTGGCCGTCAATCCGGCCATGGCGCGGATTTGCGGCTACGACAGCGCCGAGGCCTTGGTGGCCGGGGTTATCCGCTTGCGCGAACAGCTATTCTGCAGTTCTGGTGAGTTTGATGCCATCCGGCAGGAGTTGCTGGACAACGGCAGCCTCAGTGCAAGGGAAACCCGGCTCAGACGCGCGGACAATACGCCAGTGCAGGTGGCAATCACGTTGTTGCGGCGGCCAGACCTCGGTCCGGAAGTGGTGGAGGCCTTTGTCGCCGATATCACCGAGCGCCACCAGGCGCGAGA
This sequence comes from Marinobacter sp. UBA3604, assembly GCF_002375325.1. Lineage (NCBI taxonomy): Bacteria > Pseudomonadati > Pseudomonadota > Gammaproteobacteria > Pseudomonadales > Marinobacteraceae > Marinobacter > Marinobacter sp. UBA3604. Next base: position 33,105 of record NZ_DFMB01000054.1, on the reverse strand, counting down.
AAAGTTGCGCCAGCTCAACGCGGATCTGGAACGCCGTGTGGAGGAGCGCACCGAAGAGCTGCAGAACGCCAACGTGGTGCTACGTTACCAGATCGAGCAGCGCGAACGGGTGGAGCGGGAGTTGGTGGTGGCTGTAGAGGCCGCCAAGGAGGCCAGTGAGAGCAAAGACAAGTACCTCGCGGCGGCCAGTCATGATTTACTGCAACCCCTGAATGCGGCCAGGTTACTGGTGTCCGCCCTGATGGACAGCGATCTGCCTGCGGACGAGAATCGACTTGTTCAGCGTGTGCAGCGGTCTTTGGAAAGTGCCGAGGATCTGCTGGCGGATCTTCTGGATATATCCAAACTGGACCAGAAGGCCATGCGACCGGACTTTGTCCATGCCGACATTGGCGAACTGATGCGGGGACTCGCCCAGGAATTCGAACCGGTGGCTGAGAACGCGGAACTGCACTTCCGGGTACGCTCAGGCGCAGGTTACGTGCGTACTGACCCGCGAATGCTGACACGGATCCTCCGTAACCTGTTGAGCAACGCGTTTCGCTACACCCGTGAAGGTGGCGTGCTGTTTGCGGCCCGCAAGCGTGGTCCCAACCTGGAAATCGGGGTGTGGGATACGGGCGTGGGTATCGAGCAGGAAAAGCTGGAGGATATCTTCCGGGAGTTTCATCAGATACTGCCCAAGGGCGGTGGCCGCCAGGGGGTGGGCCTGGGATTGGCGATCGTTGAGCGAATGGCGAGGGTATTGGCCTGCGACATCCGTGTGGATTCACGTCATGGCAAGGGTTCCTGCTTTAGTGTTCTCATTCCCCTGGCCCGCTTCACAGAAGCGTCCGCCAGCGGCCAGAAATCGGAGCCTTTAGCGATTGCGCCCGCGTTCTTCGACGGGCTGCGTGTTCTGGTGATCGACAACGAAGAGCCAGTACAGGAAAGTATGCGGGCCCTGCTGGAACGCTGGGGTTGTATAGTTGCCACAGCAGGCAGCGCGGCGGATGCCGTGGCGCATTGCAGTGGCACTGATATCATCCTCGCCGATTTCCACCTGGATGAGAACCTGACGGGTTGTCAGGCGGTGTACGCGGTTCGGCGTCACTTTGGTCGTGATATACCGGCCGCCATCATTACCGCTGATCGCAGCGATGAAACGCGCCGGCTCATCAGTGCACAGTATCTGCCTGTGCTCAACAAGCCGGTCAAGCCCAACCGCCTTCGGGCGTTGGTATCCAGTCTTGCCACATCCCTGAACTCAGAATCGCAATGACGGTCTACACTTTATTCTGTCAATGTTCGTTTTGTCAGGAGAGTGTGCCATGTCCGTTCCGGAAAACGCCCTTACCAATCACGAAGTGACTGTTTGCCTGTCTGGCGGTGCCGTCCTCGGGCCCTTCAACGCCACCTGGTCGAGGGACGAGGGAGGAGACGTGCGCGAGCTGGTGCGGGAGTATGACGGTTTCCTTCAGGGGGAGAAGCAACATCGCTTCAAGTTTCACCTTCACGACACCTATACCAATACGGTTCATACCCTGATCCTGAATTTTGATCAGGTTACCGGCATTTGCGACCATGTCAGACTGAAGTCACCGCCAAACGGGTGAGCCCCAATGCCTGTGAACAGAGGAGGATGTCATGACGAATTTCAGGACTGAAAAAGACAGCCTGGGCGAAGTACGCGTTCCTGAAGACGCTCTTTGGGGCGCACAGACCCAGAGGGCTATCGAAAATTTTCCGGTAAGCGGCCAGCCAATGCCACCGGCGTTCATTGCGGCAGTGGTAAGAGTGAAGCAGGCCGCCGCCGATGCCAACGCCAGCCTCGGTTTACTGGATAACGATCTGCGGGACGCGATTGTTGCGGCCGGTGACCGCCTGGTAAACGGTGAATTCGCTGACCAGTTCCCCATTGATCGTTATCAGACCGGGTCTGGCACCAGCACTAACATGAATGTGAACGAGGTCATCGCCGCCCTGGCGGCGCAGGAGGATGTTGAGATTCACCCCAACGATCACGTCAACATGAGCCAGAGCTCCAACGACGTGATCCCGACCGCCATCCATGTCAGTGCCGTGGCGGGTATATACGAGCGTCTGATTCCCGCGTTGACCCACCTGTGTGGGGTGATCTATGAGCGTGAGGCGTTGTTCGCGAATCAGGTCAAGACCGGCCGTACTCACCTGATGGACGCCATGCCGGTCACCCTGGGCCAGGAGCTGAGAACCTGGCGGGAGCAATTGCTCGCCGCGGAAAGACGGCTTGAGGCGGCCGCCGATGATCTGCTGGCGGTGCCCCAGGGTGGCACGGCCGTGGGAACCGGGGTGAATGCGCTGGAAGAGTTTCCTGGGCAGTTCGTTAAGTTCCTCACCTCCAATACGGGTTACCACTTCCGCTCCCTGGAGCATAAATTCGTGGGGCAGAGTGCTATCGATGCGCCCGTAGCTCTGTCGTCCCAGTTGCGGGGGCTGGCCATCGTACTGACCAAGATCGCCAACGACCTGCGCTGGATGAATAGTGGGCCGATTCACGGTCTGGCGGAAATCAGCCTGCCGGCGTTGCAGCCTGGCAGCAGCATCATGCCAGGTAAGGTCAACCCGGTGATTCCCGAGTCGGTGGCCATGGTCGGGGCCCAGGTCATGGGGCTGGACAGCACCGTTGCGATGGCAGGGCAGTCGGGTAACTTCCAGTTGAATGTGATGTTACCGCTGGTTGGTGCCAATCTATTGGACATGATCGAACTGCTGACCAACGCCTCAACCATGCTCGGAGATAAGGCGATTCGGGATTTCACGGTGAATACCGATCATCTGGACGCCGCAGTCGGCAAGAACCCGGTACTGGTTACCGCACTCAACCCCGAAATTGGTTATAGCCTGGCGTCTGATATTGCCAAGGAAGCCTACCAGACCGGACGACCGGTGATTGACGTGGCGGAAGAGCGCAGTGGCCTGGATCGCAACCGGCTGGAGGAACTGATGGACCCGCTGAAGCTGACCAAAGGCGGGCTTGCCTGATAGTAAGTAACCGCCGAAAGGGCGGCCCTGACGGAGACTGAGCCGATTGCTGATTTCTATCGAGCTCTTCGTGATGCTGGTGCTGGCAAATGGCGTACCGGTTCTGGCCGCCCGGCTGTTTGGCCGGCGCTGGTCGGCGCCTGTTGATGGTGACAGGCTATGGCGGGACGGGCGGCCGGTGTTGGGGCGCAGCAAAACCTGGCGCGGTATCGTATCCGGTGCGCTAGCGTGTTGCCTGTTTGCGTGGATCACCGGGATAGGTGTCATATTCGGCCTGGCGTTCGGGTTACTGGGGTTGGCTGGCGATATCATCAGCAGTTTCATCAAGCGTCGTGCCGGGCTCGCCTCCAGTGCCCGGGCCTCAGGGCTCGACCAGATCCCCGAAGCCTTGCTGCCGATGCTTCTGGCATGGCTTTGGCTGGACCTGGGCTGGTTTATTGTGGCGGTTGTCGTGGTGCTGTTTACGCTGTCGAATATCCTGCTGTCGCCCGTACTGTACCGCCTGGGTATACGCCATCAGCCGCACTGAGCTCAAGCTTTAGCCGGGGCCCCTTGTCAGGGTGTGTATTGTTACCTCTGGTGGGCAATTCAGCCGTACGTTGACCACCGATGTGCCCGCGCCTGGTGAGGTATACCCCTGCATGCCGTTGCGGCGCCAGTAGCCGCGGCCGAGTTCTCTGGGGCAATCGGAATCCAGGGTCACGGGGATGCCACCGGGCAGGCAGATTTGGCCACCGTGGGTATGGCCGCATAGGAAGATGTCGTAGCCCGCATGGGCAGCCTCGCGCCAGATCTCCGGCGTGTGGCTCAGTAATACGCTGATGCCACCCGGGGGGATCTCGTCTCCTGCTCGGTGTAGGTTGTGTACCTTGTAGAAATGGGCATCGTCCACACCTGCCACATAGAGTTTGTCCTCGCCACGCTGCAGTACGGCATGTTCATTCATCAGCAGGTGATAGCCCATGTCCTCAAGGCCAGGAACCATGCGTACGCTGTCGTGATTGCCCAGTACAGCGTAGGCTTTGCCGCGAATAGCGTCCCGCAGCCTGGCCATGCCATCCATGGCACCATCAATCGGGCCCCAGGTGAGGCGCCGGTAGTCCCCGGTGAGCACACACACATCGTACTCGAGGGGCTCGATTTGACGGATGACGGCCTGCAGGTTGGCTTCATCCATATCCACGTGAAGGTCGGTAAGGTGCAGTATGCGGAAGCCTTCGAAGGCCTGAGGCAGGCCAGGGATGTGGAACTGGTTGTGGGCGGTGTCCAGCCGGCGGCTGTTGTGCTGTCCCCGCCGGAACAAACCGGCCAGTTTCAGGCAAACACTGATGAAGCGTGGAGCGGAGGTGATGTTTTCCAGGTGGAACGAATGGCGGTCCGGGCCGAATACACGAGCTTCCGCTTCCCGCTCAATGCCCAGGCGCTGGCGCGCGTGTACCGGGCCAAGGCGGAGGCTCAGGCGATACTCCAGGAGGTCATCCTGATTGTCTGGTGTATGGGCCCGGGCGGTCATTGCTGGTCCTGTTGGTTGTTGGAAACGTTACCTGTCACGATCCGGTCAACCCGTCCCTTCATTATGGTCTGGACTGGGAGTGATGCAACCGAAGCGTCATAATGTTCATCTTTCTTAACACACGTTGCCACGATCAGAGTGTTCCATGACCAAGGATAGCTTCACCAGGGAGACGTATGCCGGGGCCCTGCCAGCCTGGCACATTTTTCTATTATTTCTGCGTTTGGGCCTGACGTCTTTCGGTGGTCCGGCGGCCCATCTGGGATTCTTCCATGACGAATTCGTAAAGCGCCGGCGTTGGTTGTCGGACGCGGCCTATGGCGAGGTGGTGGCACTGTGCCAGCTGTTACCCGGCCCTGCTTCCAGCCAGGTGGGATTGACCCTGGGGTTCCTTCAGCGCGGCTATCGAGGCGCAGCAGCGGCCTGGCTTGGCTTTACCCTGCCGTCGGCATTGTTGATGACGCTGTTTGCACTCGGCCTTGGCCTCTGGCCGGATGCCGGGCAGGGTGGCTGGATAACCGGCCTTAAGCTATTTGTGGTCGCCGTGGTTGCCCAGGCGGTTTGGCAGATGGGCAAAACCCTGTGCCCGGATGCTCCGCGCCTTTCGATTGCCGTGGTGGTCGCGGTTGTTCTGTTGATGGCGGGCGCAGCCTGGATGCAGATACTTGTCCTGCTCGCAGCCGGTGCTGTAGGTGCTGCAATGCAACTGCCGCAAAAGCGTGTGGAAGAGTCATTGACCATACCGGTTCAGACCCAGCGGCCTATGATATTCCTGGTGGCATTTTCAGTGCTGCTGTTGATGGCATTCGTTCCCCTGGCTACCGGCTCCCTGGCCTGGATCTGGTCTGAGCTCTATCGCGCGGGTGCCCTGGTGTTCGGGGGTGGTCATGTGGTGTTGCCCTGGCTGCAGGAGGGGTTTGTGGCGCCCGGACACCTGTCGGCGGATACCTTCCTGGCCGGTTACGGCGTCGCACAGGCCATGCCCGGACCACTCTTCACTTTCTCAGCGTTTTTGGGCGGTGTCGAGAGTGGGTGGACCGGTGCTGCCGTGGCTGTGGTCGCTGTTTTTCTGCCGGGAACCCTGCTGGTATTTGCCGGTCTACCCCTGTGGTCATACATTCGCAGCCATTCGGTTGCACGGGCGGCCCTGGCTGGGGTGAATGCCGGCGTTGTCGGGCTTCTGCTGGCGGCGCTGTATGATCCGGTGTGGACCTCTGCCGTACACAATGCAGGGAGCGTTGCGTTTGTCCTGCTGGCCTGGGTTTCCCTGTCGATATGGAAAGTACCGGTCTGGATACTGGCACCCGGCAGTGCGCTGGTGGGCTTGCTGGTTTTCTGATGCCCCCAAAGTGGGGGTAGCTAAAACCAACCAGGGAGGCCACACTTGGACATTGGGAAACTAAATGAACGGTAATAATCCAGAAGCAGAGGCTGATTATGTCCACATCCTGCACGATTCCGGGCTTGAACGTACCGAAAAGCCGCTTTCCGGAGCCTGAAAGCGATTTGCCAACCGGCGATAACCGCGAGCAAAGGGTTGTGCTTGGGGGTGGCTGTTTCTGGTGTGTGGAAGCCGTTTTTCTGGCGGTGAACGGTGTCAGCCGGGTGGAATCCGGCTATGCCGGGGGCACAGCGGAAACCGCCAACTATGAGGCGGTGTGCGGCGGCCAGACCGGCCACGCCGAAGTGGTCGATGTTCATTACGACCCGCAGACCGTCAGCTTCGGGGATATCCTGAAGGTGTTTTTCTCGGTGGCCCACGACCCAACCCAGCTTAACCGGCAGGGAAACGACCGTGGTACCCAGTACCGTTCCGCCGTTTTTTACGAGAATGACGAACAGAAACAGGTGGCGGAAGCCTACATTCGCCAACTGAACTCGGCGGGCGTTTATGATAATCCTCTGGTGACAACCCTGGAGCCGTTGGAGGCTTTTTATCCGGCGGAAGACTATCACCAGAATTTTGCCGCACGGAATCCATACCAGCCCTACATCACGGCTGTTGCGGCACCAAAGATTGAAAAGCTTGTGGACACGTTCGGTGACCAGCTCAAGCCCGGTTACACCGACAACAACATTGCCTGAGGAGGCTGCTATGAGCGTTTCTGCTGCAGGTTATGACCTGACCCCGCTGACACCACAACAAGTGGACGAAAAGGCCGCGGGCCTGACGGACGAGGAGCGCCGCGTGTTGCTGGATCATGGCACCGAGCGGCCATTTTGCGGCACCTTGCTGGACAACAAGAACGCAGGTGCCTATTACTGCCGGTTGTGCGAGTTGCCGCTGTTCAGTTCCGATTCCAAGTTCGATTCCGGTACCGGTTGGCCGAGCTTTTTCCAGCCTTTTGACACCGACCACATCCGTTACATTGAAGACAACAGCATGGGCATGGCTCGCACGGAGATCCGTTGCCCGCGTTGTGACAGCCACCTTGGGCACGTGTTTCCGGATGGCCCGCCGCCAACCGGCCAGCGTTACTGCCTGAATTCAGTGGCGATGGTGTTCAGGGAGAACCAGACCTGACCGGCCTGGTTAGCGGATGACTGTCGACACCAGATAGCTGGTGTAGCAAACGTACACCAGCAATAACAGCACGCCGTCCGGTCGCCCGATGGTCCGGGACTTACCCGTCAGCCCAAAGCTCATCAGCAGAAGCCCGATGGTGAGGGCTGTCATCAGGGTCCAGTCGCGGTAAAGCACTTCCATATCCACGGCCAGGGGCTCAATGGTCGCAGCCAGGCCAACCACGGCCAGAGTGTTGAAAATACCAGACCCCACAATGTTGCCGAGTATCAGGTCGTGTTCGTTTTTCTTGACGGCCGCCAACGCAGAAGCCAGTTCCGGCAGAGAGGTGCCGATGGCAACGATTGTCAGCCCGATGATCAGGTCACTGACGCCGAGGCTCTGGGCAATAAACACCGCGCCCCAGACCAGCATGCGCGAGCTCACCAGCAAAAGCACCAAGCCTACCACCAGCCACATCACGGCTATTTTCAGCGGCATCGGGTGGGCAACCAGCTCGGAGTCGGTCTCGCCGATCAGTGAGTCCCCCTTGCCCTGGATGCCTTGATAGATGGACCAGCCCATGACGGCTGCGAACACACCAAGCAGTACCCAGCCATCGAGCCGGGTCAGGTTGCCATCAATCAACTGGTAACCGGCGATGGCCGTCAGTACCAGTAGTAGCGGGAGTTCCTTGCGTATTACCTGGGAGTGCACGGCAATTGGTGCAATCACCGCAGTCACACCAACGATCACGGCGATGTTGGTGATGTTCGAACCGTAAGCGTTGCCCAGGGCCAACCCGGGATTGCCATCGAGTGCGGCCATGGCTGACACTGCCAGTTCAGGCGCAGAGGTGCCGAATCCGATAATCACCATACCAATCAGCAGCGATGGCATACCGAGGTGTTTGGCGGTGGCTGCTGCGCCTTCAATGAAGCGGTCTGCGCTCCAGACCAGTAAAACCAGGCCAGCGATGATTGCTGCGATTGCCCATAGCATAAAGGATGCCCTGTTGGTGTAAGCCGCACGGTATGAGACTAAAGTGGCGGTGATATCGTTGAGCACAGACGCGAGAATGTAACAAAGAGCGCCCGGCGAGCGCATTTTAAACGTTTGACCTACACACGGCCACCGTTGGTAAATAAATCAGGACGTTGGCCCTTGTCAGATATGTTGGCGCGACCAGCCCCAGGCGGGCCCGACCACGAGTCAGTTGATATTCGCAATTTATTATCCGATCAAAAAACGGGATAATCGCGCCACAATTTCCAAGCCCCTCTGCTGATCGTGGGCGGGCAACAGGCTTTAAACTAGCTAGGGTGATAACCAATGGCCGTTAGACAGGCAGATGTGGTGCTGGTCGGCGGGGGCGTCATGAGCGCCACCCTCGGCATGATGCTCAGGCAGCTTGATCCTTCCCTGGACATCGTCATGGTTGAACGTCTTGATCACGTCGCCCATGAAAGCACCGATGGATGGAACAATGCAGGGACCGGGCATGCCGGCTACTGCGAACTCAATTACACCCCCGAAACCGACGATGGCGATGTTGCTATCGAGCGGGCGTTGAAGATCAATGCCTCGTTCGAAGTATCGTTGCAGTTCTGGTCTCATCTGGTTGAGCAGGGGATGCTGCCGGAACCCAAAAGCTTCATCAACCGAACTCCTCACCAGAGCTTTGTATGGGGCGAGGATGGTGTGAAGTTCCTCAAGCGTCGCCACGAAAAGCTCAGCGCCCACCATTTGTTCCGGGAAATGGAGTACACCGAATCCCCGCGGGATCTGGAAGAGTGGATGCCGCTGGTGGTGAACAACCGCGACCCGATGCAGAGAGTGGCCGCCACGCGTATCAAGCACGGTTCAGACGTGGACTTTGGCTCTCTCACCCGCAGCATGGTGGAGTTCCTGGAAACCACGCCGAACTTTGAACTGATGTTAAGCAGCCCCGTGCATTACCTGGCCAAGCGCGACAATGGCCGCTGGAAGGTACGGGTGAAGAACCAGAAAACCGGAGAGCTGACGAAGCTTGAGGCTGGGTTTGTCTTCCTGGGCGCCGGTGGCGGCGCCTTGCCGATGTTGCAGAAGTCCAACATCGACGAATCCAAAGGCTACGGTGGTTTCCCGGTCAGCGGTCAGTGGCTGGTTTGCCAGAAGCCGGAAATCGTCCAGCAACATCACTCCAAGGTGTACGGAAAGGCGCCAATCGGCGCACCGCCGATGTCGGTTCCGCATCTGGATACCCGTATTATCAACGGTGAACCCGCGCTTCTATTCGGCCCGTTTGCTGGCTTCACCACACGGTTCCTCAAGCAGGGTTCGGTATTCGATCTGTTCGGATCGGTCCGCTCAGCGAATCTTCGTCCCATGTTGTCGGTGAGCCGCACCAACATGGACCTGACCCGCTACCTGATTGGTGAGGTATTCCAGTCTCACAGCGACCGCGTGGCTTCCCTGCGCAATTACTTCCCGGATGCCCGCGAAGAGGACTGGCGCCTGCAGGACGCCGGCCAGCGCGTGCAGATCATCAAGAAGTCGCCGGAAGGTGGCGGTAAGCTGGAATTCGGTACCGAAATTGTGGCGGCGAAGGACGGCACCCTGGCCGCTTTGCTGGGTGCATCGCCGGGGGCTTCGACGGCTGTCCAGGCCATGATCGATGTGATCCAACGTTGTTTCCCGGAACGTATGGAGTCTTCGGAATGGCAGGAACGCATGAAAGTGATGGTGCCTTCCTACGGTCAGTCGCTGGTAGACGATGAGCAATTACTCAATAGAGTGCGGGAACGAACGCTCTCAACCCTGAAATTGAGCTGATATTCCCAAACGATCTAACACTGGCGGAAGCGCTGGTAGTCCTGGCTTAAAAGCTGGGGCTGCCGGCGCTTTTTGTTTTCTGGGCGCCGGGCCCGGTTGCGATTTGCGCCTGAAACGTTAGGTTATAAGGAAACACCACCAAGGAGAACGAACATGAGCGAGCAAGAATTCGATCCGAATAAAGGCTATATCGCACTCCTGGGATGGAGCCTGAACGCGGTGGAAGCTGCCGATAAATTTGATCGACGATATGTGGTGGTTGCGCCGGATTGGGCGGAGGCTTACTGCAAGGAACATGATATTCCCTATGTACCTTGGAACTTCGAGCGCCTGAACGACCGGTCAGTTGAGATTGCTCAGACACTCAAAGAGATGGGCGTTAATGTGGCTATCCCATTGTTTGAGGAAACCGTGGAATGGGCCGGCGCTATCAACTCGGTTCTGATGGATCAGCCGAAGCTGTTCGGCCAGTCCATGTTGTTACGGGACAAGGCCCTGATGAAGCGCCGCGCGCAGCTGGGCGGCATTCGCGTTGGGATCTTCGAGGAAGCCCATGACCGAGACGACGTTATCCGTTTCCTCAAGCGCGTCAACCAGACCCTGTTGAAGTTGGACGGTGACCCCAACGATCCGATTCACCTCAAAGCATTCGACAAAGCCGGTTGTCTGGGCCACCGGGTGATTCGTACCCCGGACGAAGTGGACACCATTCCCGAGGAAGAATTCCCGGTGCTGATGGAATCCCATCTGGACGGTTGGGAATTTGCCGTCGAAGCCTGGATTCACAACGGCAAGATCGCATTCCTGAACATCTCGGAGTATGTGACCCTGGGTTACTCGGTGTTTGTGCCGGCCACGCCGGACCTGGAGAAGTACCGGGAACAGATCACCCGCGAGATCGAAAAGCTGATCAAAACGTTCGATATCGAGTTCGGGTTTATTCACCCAGAGTACTTCGTGACCAGCGACAGTACCATGTACTTCGGAGAGGTGGCGTATCGGCCGCCAGGCTTCAAGGTGTTCGAGCTGCTTGAGCGTGCCTACGGCTTTAACGCCTATCAGGCACTGATCATGACCTTTGACCCGAAAACCACGGCAGAAGAGGTAAAGGCGTTCTTCCCCAAAGAGGTGGTGGATGCCAAGGGCTATGCCGGCTGTTTCGGCGTTTATCCGCGCCGCCGGGTGGTCAGCCAATTGGAAATGCCGGAAGAGACCGAGAACCACGATTACTTCGAGTCCCACGAGCTCACGCCGCCGTTGGAAGAAACAGTTACCAAGCGTACTGCCTTTGGCACACATTGGGGCCTGGTTTACTTCTTCGGTGAAGACCCTTATGTAATGCGGGATTTACTGAAACATCAGGAAGAACTGGATTTCTATGTATAATTCCGTAAGGAATTAACAACAATGGGTCTGATTCAGACTCTGAGGAACACAGTTTGAGCAACTCCGACGCTGGAAACCCGGCACCTGTCGTCAATTTCGATAAGCTGGTTCAGCGACTGGACGATGCCATCGCGGCTCTCGATGAGAGCCGCGATTTTGCCAAACTTGGCAAGTTACCCCGGTTGTTCGACATCGTGCGACGGGTGCTTCTGCAGCCGGAGGGCTGCCTTGCAATTGAACAGCGAGCCGAACGGCTTGAGAAAGCCGGCGTGTTCCTGGGAACAGACTGGGCAGACCCCTCCATTCTATTGCCATCGTTGACCACCTTTTCCTTGCAAAGCCCACAGGCCGATACGGTCATCATCGAAGGGCTCAGCGAACTGCGTTTGCTGGCGGTCGCGCGCGGTGAATACCTGCATGAGTCGATGTCGGCGGAACAGGCGCATCACTACCTGACCCAGGTATTGGCCATCAACCTGAACATGCTGTTTGGTGAAGCAGGCGAAGCCGAGCGGGAGCAGGGCAAGCTGGCACTGGTCAGCCGCGCGGTGGTACAGCATGTTGCCACCCAGATCGGCTATGAGCATGTCATCGATCAACTGATTGAAGAGATCTGGCGCATATTGCAGCAACGACCGATCCAGGTCAGCAGCGTACGGCAGATGATTACCCAGATTGCACTGTGCCGCATTGATCCCAATGTGGATCTCGGTGGTGCGGGTCAGGGTGCGGAGCGTCTGATTTCGAGCCTTTACGGGCCAACACAGGCGTGCCGCGAAGATCCTGGCATTCCTGTTTACCAGGAACGGCTGCAGTCCATGGACGCCGTGGCCCTGCAAAGTGAGGCGACCGGTTTTGCCCGTTCCATGCACGACACCGGATTGGTGTCGCCGTATCACGCCACTTTTGTCCGCCACATCCTGGAGAGTCAGGATGCGCTATTAACTGAAGCCCTGGGCCTGTCCAGTACCGGCCGCGATTGCCTGCTCTGCTACAAGGATCTGGTGCATGAGTTGATCAATGAAGGCGTCTATCCGGAAACAGCCCAAGGTCTTTATGGCCTTGCGTTGATGCTGGAGCGAGGCATTCTCTATCAACCGCCACTTGCACCCGCGCTGTGGCGCCAGGCCAGGCTCTCCATCTGCCCGCACGCCCGGGAGCGTATCCGATTGGCATATGGTTACCAGCCACAGCCGAAGGCATGGCTGTTGCAGGGTGTGCTCAACATGCTGGGCCAGCCCCTTGGCGTGGGGCAGGGAAACAACCCTACCTGCCAATCTGCACGGGCGCTGTCCATGTGGGCCTACAACGATCCGGACTATCTGTTGCAGATGGTGGCCTGGGCCGCCCGCGACAACGAAATCATCATGCATTTCGAGGGTCGCCCGGTATCTTCCTCCGGCAGCCAGGGTGGCGTGGCCTCCGAAGTAACGCTCGACCTGGATCCGGTTTCGCTGGTGGTAGTACCGCACCTTGACCGGATTTATGCGGAAATGGGGCGCCTGTGTACGGACCGCCAGGGCGACCCCCACCAGTGGGTTAACCCCGAGTTCCATGGTTGGTCCGCCGGCCGTGGATTCCGCATAAACGTGGATGTTGCAACCGGTCACCTGGAAGACCTGGACACCTTCCTGCGACATTTCTATGCCAGCTACCACCCTTACTATAATGGCAACCAGCCGCTGATCCATCCGCAACCGGCTGGCGTAGCGGTTACCGACAGTGCCGCAAGATTCATCGGCTGGCACGCGATTACCATCCTCCGTGTGACTCTGGACCCGGAAGAGGTCATGCGGGTGTATTTCTTCAACCCCAACAACGACAGTGGTCAGAATTGGGGCGACGATGTGGTGGTCAGTACCTCCAGGAAAGGGGAGCGGTTCGGTGAGGCATCCTTGCCCTTTGAACAGTTCGCCTCGCGGCTGTACATTTTTCACTTCGACCCCCTTGAACGCGGTGAACCCGCAGACGTGGGCGAGGAGGAATTGGAGCGGGTGATCAGCCGCGTTCACCGCAGTTGGGGCCGAGACCGGTTGCCGGCTGAGGCATTGCAGGCCGAACCTCCGCAGGAAAAGTAGACCCAACCAAGCCAGAACGGGAGAGATGATGACCGCTGAGGCCACTACCCGCCGCAACGGCGCCGAGCTGTTTGTTCGTGCCCTGGAGAACGAAGGTGTTCGGTACATCTTCGCGGTACCGGGTGAAGAAAACCTGGATCTCCTTGAGGCCCTGCGCGAATCCAGCATTGAGCTGGTGCTCAATCGTCACGAGCAGGCAGCCGGCTTTATGGCCGCGACCTACGGGCGCCTGACAGGCCGTGTGGGCGTTTGCCTGTCGACCCTGGGCCCTGGGGCCACCAACCTGGTAACCGCCGCTGCCTATGCCCAGCTCGGCGGCATGCCAATGATGATGATTTCCGGGCAGAAGCCCATTAAATCGTCCAAACAGGGGCTGTTCCAGATCCTGGATGTGGTGGACCTGATGCGACCACTTACCAAGTACACCCGCCAGATCAGCAACGCCAACACCATCCCCGCCAAGGTGAGGGAAGCCTTCCGGTTGGCCTCGGAAGAGCGCCCCGGTGCGGTTCATCTCGAATTACCGGAAGACATCGCCTCCGAGGTGGCAGAGAGCGATACCCATATCTTCCAGCCCAGTGATGCCCGTCGGCCCACTGCCAGTACCAAGAGCCTGGACATTGCCTGTGACATGATCAGTAAAGCCAGGTATCCGCTGATCATGATTGGCGCCGGCGCTAATCGCAAACGGGTGTCCCAGGCCCTGATCCACCTGGTCAACGTGACTGGCATTCCCTTCTTCACCACCCAGATGGGCAAGGGCGTGGTGGATGAGCGCCACCCCCGTTACCTGGGTAATGCGGCGCTCTCGGCCGGTGATTTTGTGCACTGCGCCATCGATCACGCCGACCTGGTGATCAACGTCGGGCACGATGTGGTTGAGAAACCGCCGTTTTTCATGCATCCCGGCGGCAAGCAGGTTATCCATGTGAACTTCAGCGCCGCCGACGTGGACCCGGTTTACTTCCCCCAGCACGAGGTGGTGGGCGACATTGCCAACAGCGTGGAGTACCTGGCCGAGAAGTGCGGCCAGTGCTCTTCACACGACTTCAGCCGGTTTATGGAAGTGAAAGCGTCCGTGGACAGCCATATGGCCGACAAGGCGGACGATGGCCGTTTCCCGGTTATTCCCCAGCGCATCGTCAACGACGTACGCCAGGTCATGCCCGACGACGGCATCATCGCGCTGGACAATGGCATGTACAAACTCTGGTTTGCCCGCAATTATCCCGCCTACGACAACAACACTGTGCTGCTCGACAATGCCCTGGCTTCCATGGGCGCCGGCCTGCCCAGTGCCATGATGGCGGCCATGCTCTATCCACACCTCAAAGTGATGGCGGTGTGCGGCGACGGTGGCTTCATGATGAATAGTCAGGAGCTGGAAACCGCTGTGCGGCTGAAACTGAACCTGGTGATACTGATCATCAACGACAATGCCTACGGCATGATCAAATGGAAGCAGGCCCAGGAAGGCTTCCAGAACTTCGGGCTGGACTACAACAACCCGGACTTCGTGAAATACGCCGATGCCTATGGTGCCACTGGCCATAGAATCACCCGTACCGAAGACCTGCGGCCGACGCTGAAAAACGCACTGACCTCGGGGGGGGTGCACCTGATCGATGTGCCCGTGGACTACAGCGAAAACCGCCGTGTGTTTGATGAAGAATTGGTAAATCTGACCTGTAACCTCTAAGGCCTGTAGTATTATTCGCCCAGTATTGAACATTGATTGAGGATGGGCGAATGAGTTACTCGTGGTTCAGAGTGGTGGCACTAGCGCTGGCGGCCGTGGTGGTCGCTGGATGCAGCAAGCCGGAAACGCCCCAGGAAGTGGCCGCTGAATTCTGGCAGGCCCTGTCCGAGAAAGACGCGGATACCGTTGCCGATCTATCGACGCTTGCCGCCCCCTCTGCCTTCGATGGCTACGCCCGGGACTGGTCTGGCACCGTGCCTGATTTCGGTCGGGTGGTCATCGACGATCGCGAAGCTACGATCGTAACCCGCCTGCCCGCTGAGAACGGCGTCCCCGGCGAGCGCCGGGAAGTGAATACCTACCTTGTGGAACAGAGTGGCGACTGGTTGGTGGATTATGACCGCACCGGCGAGGCGATCATGAATCCGTCTCCGTTTGCAGGTTTAATCGGAGAAATGAACCGGCTGGGCGAGCGCTTGACGGCCAGTTTCGGACAGTCCTCCGACGATCTCTCTCGCCAGATGGACGCCATTGCCCGCGAATTCGAGGCGTATTCCGACCAGGCCCAGCGCCGGGCAGAGCAGGCCATGGAAGAGTACGGCCAAGTCTTGCAGGGGCTGATGGAAGAGTTGGAGGAATCCATCGAAGAGGCGCTGGAAGACAACCAACGGGCGCCTGAGATAGATCGAAGTGCCTTACAGCGAACCGCGGCGGACCTCAATCGAAGCAGCGACAGGCTGGATGAGCCGGATTTCGACGCCTTTGCCGACAGTTCTCGCGCGTTAGCCGAGGCGGGAGCGCGTTTCTCGCGCCTGAGTGACGATACCTTCAAAAGCTACAAACGCACGTGGGACGCCAAACTGGACGAAATTACCGAACGTAGCCGGGCATTTTTTGAAGAACTTCATGGGCGTGGGTGATAACCCGGCGTCATAGAACTGTCATATTGATCTGGTGTACTGAAGATGTGTTAGTCCCTGAAAGCGACTAAAGGAGCTCCTGCTCCACTGCATCTTTGGGCCAACGGACGGCTCCTTTTTACGCATCCAGCATTACCCCGCCAGCCCGGTAACCACAAACCAGCCGGTCACCAGCGTGAGCGACGTTGCGACTATCGCCAACAACCCGTCCCTTGCTACGATTGCCAGACCGAAGGCCGTCAACGCAGCGCCGCCACCATTGGCGCTGAAGGGCACCACCTCCATCGCCGGCATGGCCAGAGCCACCAACATGCAGATGATGGCCATCACATAGAGCCCTGGCCCGTCCGCCAGAAACACCAAACGCGGCCCCGTCCAGCGATCCAGAAAACGAGCCGGTTTTTGCAGCCAGTCCAGTCCCTTCAAGAGCTTGTCCTGGGGCACGGAGCGCTGGGAGATCCAGGACGGCATCCAGATGGTGCGTCTATGGAACAACAGTTGCCCCAGCGTCAGCAGAACCACCAGCCCCAGAATGGTTGGAACGCCGGGAATGTCACCGATCAACGGCGCCGGGGTGATCAGCCCTGCTACGAGCACCACGGGCCCGAACGAACGTTCCCCCACGCCATTCAGGATATCGTTCACCGACACTCGCCCGGCCCCGGCCGCCGACTCGCGAATCTGCTCCAGCAGTTGTTGCATGTTGGTAGGGTCGCCATTATTGCGCATAGATAGGGCTCTTCCTCGAATCAGGGTAACGTCTGCCAAATCCGGCCTTTAAAACCTACCATTCCCGATAATCGGAAAACAGCGATTGTGGCCGAACAGAAGCGGAAACAATTGAAGCCTTTGCAGACCAGGACTAATCTCGATCCAGCGATAACAAAAACTTCAAAACCCGGAAATCCCCATGGCAGACTTGCTCAACGTTGACTGGATGCTCACCCTCAACCACCTGCTGTTGATGGCCATTGCCTACCTGCTGGCGTTCCCCATCGGTTTCGACCGGGAAGAGCAGGGGCCCAGGATCGGCCTGAGAACCTTCCCGCTGGTGGCCGTGGTTTCATGTGGCTTCATGCTCGTTGGTCGAGCCGTCATCGACTCCCCGGGCGAACAGGGCCGCGTACTGCAAGGCATTGTCACCGGCATCGGTTTCATTGGCGGCGGCGCCATCCTCAAGGACGACAGCCGCGTAATCGGCACCGCCACCGCCGCGAGTATCTGGAACTGTGGCGCGATCGGTGTGGCTGTTGCGTACCACCACCTTGAGATTGCCATAGCCCTGAGCGCCCTGAACTTCTTCACGCTGCGCTACATGGGAAGGCTGGTGCGGTCGGTGACCGGTGAGCCTGTGGTTGAAGATGGGCAGACAACCAAGCCTGTGGAAGTTCGGGAGTCTGATAACGAAAAAAGCCCCTGAAATCAGGGGCTTTTTTCGGTTGGTTGGTGGAGACGGCGTCACTTTAATAAAGTTTTTAAATAATTGATTTAATTGCGTTATTTAAAGTCTGAGTGATATGATTACCCTTATTGTTACCCACAATTTTAGGGGGTATCCTGAAGAACGATGCCTTTTATCGAGCAGCCTTTCACGAACTGGCGAGCCCAAATTGCTTTTAAGGCCGTAGATGAAGACGTTCCAGGCGAACAAAACGCGGATCTCTTGCGGCATTCGGCCGAGCCGCTGATATCAACTTTAGACACTCACCCAGCTTGCTTCCTTGGAGCGACCGATCCGGTACTAGCCTATCCAGCAAAGTTAGGCACTCTTCTGGAGATGATTCACAGAGCCCAGACTTCCATAGTCTTTGAATAGCCGTGTGAGGGAACGGAAGAGGGACAAACCAATTAAAAAACAGGCTAATGGCTTCTGAAAAATCTGTGTTGCTGGCAATTGCGACTGATGCTAAGCCATCAGATAGCTTAGCAGATATCAACAGATTGTTTTTTGGCCAGAAATTATTCCAGAACGGCTTTACTCTGTTCTGCCAAAACTGGTGTCGCTGATCGCCGGCTGCTTTCAGTCTCTCTGCGAGAATACGCGTAGATTGAATTAATCCTTCTTCAGGCAAGTAACTAACTGCCTCCACCAAGTTGGCTTTTTGATCAATGTCTGGCGCTTCGATTGCGGTTAACGTAAGTAGCGCAGCGTATCTTCGTCCAAAAACTCCGAGGTCACCGTAATGCTTGGCTGTTTCAGAAAAATCGTGTAACAGTCGTAATAGCAGTGGGCGGTAAAGGCGTCCTGACCAGATGAAGCCTCTCCAAACAGCACGTGCTTCTTCGCTACTGTTTTCCCAACAAAAATATCTAAGTAAATTATCACTCGTCCATTCTGGGTCAATTCTGTACAGAGATATAAGATATGTGGCCAATACGACTCGACCATGAACAAACTGAGTTTTATCTGAGCTGCAAAGGCTCGTAAAAATGGTCTCAACCGTATCCGGGATTTCATCATTGTCTTTTGGTTTATCTGCCAGCCAACGAGTTATAACAGCCTGAGTCGCTCCTCCTGTTCTATGGTTTCTTGCTGCCATGACGGGATCATCAGTATCGACACCATCACCGTCAACTTCGAGCTCGATCATTCTATTGCAGAGCGAGTAAAACGTATCTTTATCCTTGCGTCCTTTTTCTGCCACTACTTGGAGCCAACGGGTCAAACTTCTCGCTATGTCACGAAGTGGTTCTTCAGGAATTTCCGAGAAGAAGCCTGCGACCATACACCAAGAAAATCGCGCCAATCGCGAATTCTGAGACCATGAATGGAAAGCCTCCCGCCAGCGCTCTGTTGGCCAAGTATTCTCTTGGGCTAATAGTCGAAGCGCGAAAGCAGCTTTGCTTGGATGATTGCGGCAAATTTCTGCCCAAGTGTCTTTCTGGAACAAACTGGTGCTAGGAGGTTTCCTTAGCCAGACTGCAAGTTGATCTTTCTGAAGAGGGGCCTTCTCTATTTTCTGGTTTTCCTCAAAGCCAGGGTCCCCTGTGCCGCTCATCCAGTGAGAAAATTCATCACTCTCATCGGAAGAAAGTTCCCATCTTGGGTGTGACGCGCTTATTTCTGTATACTTTTTGGCCGCGATCTCGGAGAGAGTAGCGCCACCTTCAAGGAGCTTGGCCAAACGAAGCCAAGTGTCGTACTGAGATCTTTCGGTAATCTCGGGCTCATCCGCATCCTTGCTGAACAAATGTCTTGGCGGTCCATCTAAAATTGCAGTTTCCAGAGGTCTTTGTTCTTCGAGCGTTAAGTCGCTCCCTTTTGTGACAAAAAGCCTCAGGATTTCGCGTTTAGTTTCTTCGTCCCAAAGTGATACATGGTCATCCATAAGTACCCAAGACGACCATTTGGCAGAAGAAATTAACTGAGATTTTGACGCTGCGAAGAATGCGAGTCGTTTAAACGTCGGGAATTCAGAGCTAATCCATCGCGTTGCTGTCGACTCAGCTCGTTCAGGGGCTATCGCATTTGTTTGAATCCATGCATCTCTGACGAGTTCCACTAAAATCACCCATTGCTTGAATCCTTGGTTCTGCCAATGGGGTTCGATGGACGGTAAGTCCCATTCGCTGTAGTCGGACGCTACCTCACTATCTCCAATTTCGAGCTTTAACCTGAGCGCATCATGGAGAAGGTTTTCGAAGTCTGGTAGGAGCGTTTCAAGGTGATTTGGCCATTCGGCCAAGGCTTTCAAGGACTGCAAAGATGAGTCAACGTCATCCTCCTGCAGGGTCAATTCCAGATCAATGGAGTCGCTTCTTTCTTCTCTTTCTTCGATTAACTCAAAGGATGGTTTCAACTCAACTTTTGGGGACAGTAACTCACGAAGTTCCAATCTTAAATCTGTGGTCAGACCGAACATTCTGATGCGGTCAGCCCATCTGAATAGATTAAGGTTCATGCCACCCGTTCGGACTCTGTTGGTCAAAAACAACCTCCAAACCAACTCTAAACGAGATGATGGGAAGGCTTCGGGAGCATCGGCGATAATCGTTTCAATCGCATCCGAATCCTTTCTCTGCTTCAAGCCATTCAATAATTCCAAGCGAGACTGAATGAGGTCACAGAAACTCCGGTTAAGCTGACCTCCGCGACGGACCAGTGCAAGGCATAAAGAAGCGTTGCCTAGGTGTCGTATTAACCATCGTGCCATCTGATGCATTACTGCGTCCCATTGCATCTGTCCCTCTGACAAAAGCAGTCCCATCCAAGGTGCGTGCTCGTAAGGAGATGGACGGGATAACAAACTGAATGAGTAGGTTAGGTCGCTTTTCTCATTTGGAGTTACTCCAAATTGCTTTAGGTGTTCCTCTCGATAGCGAAAGCTGTAAAAGACATCTAACCACGCGAGTTTGGGCACCGGGTTGTGGTCGGCGAACAATCTGGCGGGATCACCAGTCCTGTCGGTTATGGCCCACAACAGGCGACCTATGAAATCGTCCTCTTGAGACGATCCCAGTGGGTGAGCCATTGCGTAGTCGAGAACGATCTGTTCTTTCCCTTGAATGCCATCACGGTATGTCTCGGCCCATGCCCAAAGTGTTTTATGCAAGGACGAGTGATCAGGCGGATTGGATTCCGGGACTTCGTATAGGATCGGCTCAACCCCCTTTGCTCCCCACTCTTTCTTAGCTTCTTCATATTCGCTCTTGCCTCCAGCGAAAGATCCAAAAGCATAAGCTTTTGGGGTTGACTCACCTAATCGCCTGTCAGCTGCGAGCGCATCCATCATATATCGAAGAACTGGATCATCGATTGAATAACCAACAAAACAAACCGTGTAGTTTCGGAAAAGCTCAGATACAAACCTCGCTGCCCAGCGGTCCGTGAGATAAGCCTGGCCAAAATCCCCACTGGTTAGGACAAGTTGTTGAAGCCCCTCTGATTCTCTCTTTTGCGGGAGCAGTCCGTGTAAGTGGACGATCCCATCCCAGCGACTATTTTTGGGTATTGGAAGCATCGGTGCACTGAACACCCGCAGCTTCTTGTCTACCTTCGTGAAAATTCGATCAAAATTAGTTGTGACTAAACGAGTTTTGCCGTCACGTGACTTTGAAAGCTCAATCAAGGCCTTGTGTGTAGTCTTTGCATTTTTTCTCTTCAGCTTTGGCGCCAAAACATCATGCAGCACTTCCCGCATGGCAAGCTTTTCGCCGGGGTATCTGCGTTCAAGTAACTCGAGGGCGGAATCATATTTACTCTGATTTAAGGCTTTTTGTTCAAATACTTCAGGAACTGTGCCCAATGCAGCGTATACATCCGATACCAAACCTTTAAAGGTGGGAAGTCCGGCGGGATAGGAAATTCCAGCCCCACAAAAAAAGACGACATGACCTTCTTCATGTTCTTGAAGGAGTTTCTCGGGAACGTCCGGCCCGTTGTTAACAAACTGCATTCAAATTCCTTTTGACTCTCATGGTATTGCCCGTCAGGAGGAAGAGTTAAATCAGTGATACTAAGAAAGATGCAACCTAAAACCTAGCACTCCCGTGAGTCTTTTCAGTTTTTCGGTAATCCCAACCGGCATCAACGAGCAAAGGAATCGCAATGTTTCGCGTTCGTTTGTTTTGTAAGGCACCGAGGTACCGTCCGTTATTTTGAACCTGGACTTTGTGGATCTGAGGGCTAATAAGTTGTGGAGAGCCCACAAGGTCCCCCAGCCCACACGGGATTGCTCCCAAGATCATTGTGTCGACTGCCGCCAGAAAGACCTTCGTGCTTAAATATCCTTTTTATGTGCGTCGGCGAGAAAACCGGAAGACGATCTGGTAGAGCGCCCCCTCATCGACTCAAAATAATTTCAGACCTATATCACCTCTGTGAACCAGGGCACTGACAGTGCCTTCCCTCCATATTCACAGAGGTAATCTCTAATGTCTGAACAATGTCCCAACTGCCTGTCCCAGCGGATTGGCAAGAACAACTACGGCAAGAAAGCCGCTGGTGTGGTTGGCGCGTCTGCCGGTACCTACGGCGGCTATGCGGCTGCCACGGCCGGTGCCCAAGCGGGTGCCGCCCTGGGGATCGTTGCTGGTCCAGTGGGTGCGACCGTAGGCGGTATCGGTGGTGCCGTCATTGGTGCGCTACTAGGTGGTGCAACGGGCGCTTCTGCTGGCGTGATTCTGGGCGATGTCCTGGATGACCGTGTGCTGGATAACCTTCGCTGCCTTGATTGCGGCTATTCCTTCAGTACCGATCCTGACTCCCGCGACGATATCCGCTAATTCCCCTCGCAAATTCCATAGGAGTACAACCATGGCTCATCTCATCGAGCAAATGGCCTACGTTGGCCAAACCCCGTGGCATGGCCTGGGGAACGAACTCACCTCGAATCAGCCCCTGGAGGTCTGGGCAAAGCAAGCCGGTCTGGACTGGCAGATCCAGGAAAGCCCGGTCCGTTATGTAACTAATACTGGCGGCACCCTGGGCGAGATCCTGTCCTACCCGGATTCCAAGGTGCTTTACCGCTCCGATACAAGGGCACCGTTGTCGGTGGTTGGTAACCGTTTTAAGGTGGTTCAGCCCGAGGAAATCCTAGAGTTCTACCGGGACCTGACTGAAGTCTCCGGTTTTGAGCTGGAAACGGCTGGTGTTTTGAAAGGTGGCCGGAAAATGTGGGCACTCGCCCGTACGGGTCAGTCGGGCATGCTCAAGGGCAATGACCAGACCAATGCATACGTGCTGCTGGCCACCGCCTGTGACGGCACCATGGCAACCACTGCTCAGTTCACCAGTATCCGCGTGGTGTGTAACAACACTCTCGCGGTTGCCCTGAAAGGCTCCACCGCCAATGCCGTCAAGGTGAAGCACAACACCGCCTTCGATGCGGACCTGGTGAAGAAGCACCTGGGTATCTCCGTATCCGCGTGGGACGACTTCATGTACCGCCTGAAGACCCTGAGCGAACGGAAGGTGAGAGCCACAGAGGCCAGGAACTACTTCCTAAAGGTGTTCACTGACGATTCCGGAAATGGCGTAGGCAAAACCAACGAGCGATCCATGGCCAAAGCGCTGTCCCTCTATGAAGGCAAGGGCATGGGGGCCACGTTGGCTTCATCGGACGGCACGGCATACGGCCTGCTGAATGCTGTCACTGAGTTCATCGACCACCAGCGCCGGGCCAAAACCGTTGACCACCGGCTGGATTCCGCTTGGTTCGGAACCGGTGCCGCTGTTAAGAACCGTGCATTAGAGCAGGCCATGTCACTTGTGGCCTGAGCCAGTCTCACAAGTCTCAAAACCGCCATAAAGCCCGCCGGAGCCTGATGCTCTGGCGGGCTTTTTTATGTCTGGAGGAAAACACCATGAACATCAGTGCAAACACAATTCAGAAACAGCGACCGGCATTGCGGCTGGTCTCCACCAAGGGGCTCAGCCGGGATGAATGGCTGAAAGTGCGCAAGCAGGGCATTGGTAGTAGTGATGCCGCTGCAGCCGTTGGCATGAACCCTTATCAATCCCAGTTGGAGCTCTGGATGGTGAAGACCGGCAGAGACGCTGGCTTACCAAAACCAGATTCGGATGATCCCAC
Source organism: Marinobacter sp. UBA3604 (assembly GCF_002375325.1). Lineage (NCBI taxonomy): Bacteria > Pseudomonadati > Pseudomonadota > Gammaproteobacteria > Pseudomonadales > Marinobacteraceae > Marinobacter > Marinobacter sp. UBA3604. The sequence goes on along the minus strand of NZ_DFMB01000054.1, from coordinate 9,657 downwards.
CTCGCCGGTCTACTGGGGCCATATCCTGGAACCAATTGTGGCCGAGCAGTACAGCCAGCAGACGGGCCGGAAAGTGCGCCGGGTGAATGCTGTATTGCAGCATCCAGATCCGGAAAAGCACTGGATGTTGGCCAACCTGGATTACTCCGTGGTGACCGATGACGACGTGCAGATCCTGGAATGCAAAACGGCAGGGGAGTTCGGCTCACGCCTCTGGAAAGAGGGTGTGCCGGACTACATCCAGTGCCAGGTGCAGCACCAATTGGCGGTCACCGGCAAACAGGCGGCGGACGTGTGCGTTCTGCTGTGTGGTCAGGAGTTGAAGATCTATCGCATTGAACGAAATGAAGAGCTCATCGAAGCGCTGTACGTGTTGGAGCGCCAGTTCTGGGACTTCGTGGAAACGGATACTCCTCCACCGGTCGATGGAACAGACTCTGCAGAACGTGCCTTGCGCCATCTGTACCCAGTGGACAGAGGGGAGACCCTGGACTTCAGCCAGAGCAAGGACCTGTCGGATGCGTTCGACGAGCTACTGGCCATCCGCTCGGAAATGGAAAGCCTTAAATCCACTGAATCCCACCTGAAGCAGCGAATCGAGAGCCAGATGGGCGAAGCGTCAACGGCAACCTTCCCAAGCGGCAGCGTCAGCTGGAAGCGGAGCAAGGATTCCGTTGGGCTTAACGTGAAACAGTTGTTGAAGGATCAGCCAGAACTGCTGGAGCAATACCCACTGACGAAGCCAGGAAGCCGTCGATTCCTCATCCAAGCATAAAACCCCCATTGGCCACGCGGGCGTGACGAGTGCCCCGTGGTCCTTTTTCAGGAGAGTCATCATGATTAAAGGTTTAGCCATCACGCCTCCCGTGTTGGGGCGCATCAGCATTGGCCGGGTTGTCGAAAAGAATGGCATCCGGCTACCCAAGAAAGACGATCAATTCACCATCACCTCTCAGGTCCAGGAAAAGGATGGTTGGGTACTTCATCCCATAGATGAGGAGCTGAGAAAGGATGCGCAAAACGGAAAGCTTCGAACTATCCCGGTACGCATGCTCTTCAATGACGCGGACCTCAACCTGAGGGCTGAGTACACCATGTTTGATCGTAAAAGCGGGCGCCCAATGTGTGTAGGTAATGGCGACGCCTGTAAGCGCCTGACGCAATCAGGAGTGCAGTCTTTGCCATGCCCGGGACCAACGTTGTGCGAGTTCGGTAAAGGAGGCTTGTGCAAGCCCTACGGCCGCCTAAACGTCAAGGTCGGTGACGACGATGATCTCGGCACCTTCATCTTTCGCACGACCGGTTACAACAGCATTCGGACGCTTGCTGCCAGACTGAGCTACTACCAGGCAGTTTCTGGTGGTCTATTGGCGTACATGCCATTGGAATTGAAGCTGCGGGGCAAAAGCACGACGCAGAGTCATCGCACGCCGATCTACTATGTGGATTTGGTGCTCAAGGAAGGGATGTCACTGCAGGAAGCGGTGGCTGAGGCAAGGGAAAGGGCCAAGCAGGTAAAAGAGGAGGGCGTTGACCAGGCCGCACTAGATGCGGCGGCTGCGAAGGGCCTTGGCAATGGGCTGTTTGAATACGATGAGGATGAGATGGCGCAGGTGGTTGAGGAGTTTTATTCGTCAGAGCCAGAGAGTTTGCCGAATAATTATCCAACGGTATTGAAATTGAGAGAAGAGCTGAGGACCACTGGCTCAACTGCCCAGCAGTGATAATACGAGTGGCCGAACACGGCCACTCGTATAGATCAGAAGTTTGCGTTTATTTTTTGGCAGGCTCGACATCCCTCCGATACAGTAGCTGCCTATCTACCACGTCTTGCACTAGCGGGTTTCAAAAAATCTACAATCTAGCAGCGCATAGTGCGATAACCTTGGATTGCAAAAGCAGTTGATCTAAAAAGCAAAAGTTCGATGCCAATGCTTTTGACTGGTGGCGTTTTGGGTTTCAGCGCAGACTGAGCCGAGAAAATTGTTGGGGTAAAAAGGGGATTTATGGAAGTTAAGCTATGGGAAGGCGGCTTGCAGTCGCAAGAGATCAAAGCGATTGAAATTATTCAGGAGGCCTTCAGTCCAGATCCGATTTCTGGCAAGTCAAGGCCCAAATCTGGTAGTTCGATGCAAGATCAAATGCGTGGCCTAGGGCTCAAAGGTATGTTTCCCTGGAAAGGTTACGCTGGCTTTCGGTTTGTAGATGCGAAGGGTAACGAAGGTGAGTTTGACCTAGTTATCGTCACTCACTGTAATGTCCTGATCGTCGAGCTCAAAGATTGGAATCACGGAGAGGTCAAGTCGAGAGGGGATCGTTGGTATAAGAATGACGTCGATATGGGGCGGTCACCAGTTAGCGTCACTCAAAAGAAAGTGCATTTGTTAAAGAACAAGCTTGAGCGCTTCAAACATAGATTCAGCAATTCTGGCTGGACGCCCTTCGTTCATCATTTCGTGGTTATGACGGGTAATGCTGGATTCTCGAAAATTACTGACCAAGAGAGAATCCATACATTAAGCCTCAAGGAATTCTTGAGCCTTGCCGATGAGGGCAACTTCAACAAGAAATTCGTCAAAGTCCACTCGAATGCCAAGGTGCTTAATCAAGATTTCGACATTTTTGATGAACTATTTCTCGGCAACAATACGGCGCCAAAGCAAATCCGAGTTGATGGCTATCGGGCGACAGACCTCATTTTCGAACATCCCCAGAAGGTCTATAAAGAATTCCAAGCGGTATCTGAAATATCCAAAGGCGATGAGGCTTTATTGCGGCTGTGGAATTTTGAGAACCTCAGTGGTTCTAAGGCAAAAACGGCCGATGGCAGATTCGCCATTGTGTCGCGGGAGCGAGAGGTGCTTCAGTTCATAAAGCACCAAGATCATGACCTTTATAAACATTGCCTTCGCTCATTAACGAGCGTGCAAAAGGACGAGGTAACAACCGAGTACTCAGAGGTTTATGAACTTCCTCCTAATCATCTCAGATTCAATGAATTTATAGCGAAGCATGGCCCGTCTTTCTCAGATATTGATAAATCCAATTTGATGAAGTTGCTCGTCGCAAAGTTTGCAGACCTTCACCAAATAAAAGTTGCACACCGTGATCTTGGTGATCACAGCATTTGGATTTCTCCGAGCAAGGAAGTTGCTCTGTCGAACTTCATCTCGGCTTATCACAAGCCGGCTGGTACTGTTGGCGACTATCGGCAGTTTCTTGCAGTAAACGAGATTCTTGATGGTGCCGACTTGGAAGGCGTTGGAACGCCTTTCGAGGCTGATGTTCGCGCGCTTGGACTATTGTCTTGGCATATCTTGAATGCAAAACGTATTTCGCCAAAAAGTATCGCGGAGATAAAGGAAGAGGCTGTAACGAGTACGAGCTTCTACGGGCCTGTTCTGTTGAGTGCACTCACAGGCGGCCATTTCGCTGATGCCACTGAACTCTTCGATGCACTAAAAGACGCTGAACCAAAAGACGGGGAAATACTTTCTTTTGACCAGGCAGAGCTCGATCCGTACCGAAAGACGATAAATCACTCCCGGCAGTTTCGTGAAGATGATGATTTTTTGGTAGAGACTGAGGAGAGGGAGGTTTATCTATCAAACGGACTGATTGTAAAGGCCTGGCTTAACGTAGCGGCCGCTGATGATGCGTCATCAGGCCACAAGCTTCTTCACTTCTTGCGGCGCGTTGAAAAACTCCAGGCTGCGTCACCCCATTACATACCTTGTATTCGAGAATTTGGTATTGCCACCAAGTCCGCGAGTCTTTACGTGGTGATGGATAATGCAGAAGGTTTCCACTGGAATGAACTTAGTCTGGAGGAGCCCGATAAGTTCATATTTATCAAAAGGCTAATTGACGCAGTTGAACATCTTCACGGGATGAACATCGCCCATGGCGACCTCCATCCGGGAAACGTCATTGCAGGACGTGAAGATGGCGACTATGCGCTGTATCTGATCGATATTCCGGACTACTCTGCCGATTCTGAAGAGACTTTCAACCATCGATATAGTCCAGAGAATATCGACTCCTGCACCGCATATGAGCGCGACAACTATGCGGTCATGAGAATGGCTTGTGAGCTATTGGGAATTGAGTGGGAGAAGTCTTCTGAAGAGTATAAATATATTACGGACGCTGTTGCTGAGGAATTAGAAGATACGCTATTTGGCTTCAAAGATCTTGCTCGCTTTAAGTCTGCGATCCAAACACCTGAAAGTGAGCTTGCCCAGCCGGTTAATATTTCGCTTAAGGGTTCCTTCGAACCAATAACGATTTACCCTGACAATGGACACTTATATGTCCAGATCGAACCAAGTAATAAAGACCCTTCGGATGCAAGAGTGCGAATGCTGGGAATCGGTGGCAGCGTCGATTTGATATTTAAAGTGAAAGATCGCGCTTTTGTCGTGGGGTTTGCCCCTCGTGCTAGATCATCTGTTCGAAGGGATGACACTGAAAAAAGCCAATTGGAGTTAGACTTCCCGATACGCGTCGCCCCTAGCTCTGGGTATGACCTATCGGAGCTTTCAAAGAAGCTTGAAAGCAGTGATGCATTCGCCCGTGCGATCGAGCTCGCGCTTCAAAAAGAAGAATTAAAGGAAGTTGCTGCCGTTGAGTCAGTTATGGACTCAAATGAGATCGCTCCAGAAGCGATTGAAGAATTTGGTACTCGGACTGAGCCAGAGCTCAGAATTTCTACCGAAAACTTGTGGAAGGCAATCCTCGAGACGGAAACGGAGTCGTATCCCTATATCGAGGTATACGATGGCCCGAGACCGGTAAAAGACAACAAAGACCAACTCATTATCCCTTACCAAGCTGATGTCGATGCTCTTGGTCAGTTTCGAAAGACCGACGTTATCGAAGCGTTGATTCTAGATAAAGATAAAGAGATCTCTATAGGAGAGGTCCTCTTGAAGCAGTCAGCGCTGAACGAAATTCGGCTATCGAAATTACGTTTCAAGGCCAAGAACTTGTCTGAAGGCGATCTCATCTTTTTCAGGACAAAGCAGGACAGAGCGTCCTATGAAAAGAGAAAAGCGGCATTGCAATGCTTGTTGGATCGAGAAGGTTTAATCACCAACCTAGTCACCTATTTCGATCCATCGTGCGCGCTTTCTGCTCAAACCTACGATGTTGATGTCACTGAGGAGGATTTTTCTCGTTACGACAGGACAGATGACCAAGGAAATTTAATAAGCCTCAACCAACAGCAGCGCGGAGCTTTTCAGAAGTTAATACAAAATGGTCCACTTTCTCTGTTGCAAGGGCCCCCAGGAACTGGGAAAACCGAATTCATAGCGGCATTCGTCCATTACCTAATTGAGAAGCAGCAGGTCCAAAGAGTTCTGCTAGTGAGTCAGTCGCATGAGGCCGTGAACACGGCTGCAGAGCGGATTCGCAATCACTGTGCGAGGTTGGACACATCACTTGATGTGGTTAGATTTAGCAACCGGGAAGGTGCGGTTTCCTCTGGGCTGAAGGATGTCTACTCGAATTCGATCATCTCAGAAAAAAGAGAGCTTTTCCGCGCAGAAGCTAAACATCGTGCCAGTTCGCTAGGGAGAGCATTGGGGCTAGAACCTGGCTACTTGTCGGCATTGGTTAATGTTGAACTAAAGCTTTTCCGACAAATTGATCACTCCACGTCGTTAATGGACTCTTTAGCTAGCCAGAAGTTAGAGGCGGAGGACGCCAAGGAATTGAAGAAGTCTCTGAAGGAACTGAATGAGACGATTCGTATATCAATGCACGAAGAGTTTGGAATTGATCTGGCGCCCGAAGATGGTGTTGATGTGGCTAAAAAGCGTGTGATTGATAAGCTGAATCACGACTACGCGGTTAGGCCAGATGAAGCTTTGCGGGCGAGAGCGCTGGCGAAGATCTCTCGAGATATGTTGAACGTGCTTGAGACGGAAGAAGTCAACTATGATGAATTTCTAGCGAGGTCTCGCCAGTTGGTGGCTGGCACATGTGTTGGAATCGGACAGCGCCATATTGGGATTCGAGAGAACCAATACGACTGGGTGATAATCGATGAGGCAGCTCGCTCAATATCCAGTGAACTAGCAATTGCTATGCAGGCCGGCAAACGGGTTTTGCTCGTCGGTGACCATAAACAGCTGCCGCCACTCTACACCATTCCCCACAAGCAGGCGTTAGCCCGTCGACTCGGCATATCAGCTTCAGCGAGCGATTTGGATGTAATGCTTCAAAGCGACTTCGCACGCGCTTTTGAGTCCAAGTTCGGCGATCAAGTCGGAGCGACTTTGCTGACTCAATATCGCATGGGGCCCCAAATAGGGGATCTGGTCTCTGAAGTTTTTTACGATGGGAAGCTTGGCAATGGGAATCGCGCTATTCCAGACATTTATGATCCTTTGCCGACTGCGCTGCAAGCGCCGGTAACTTGGCTCGATACATCTAGCTTGGGAGCTAAGGCAAATCATCAGAGCGATAAAGGGGTGAGTATTTACAATAGGAGCGAGGCTGACCTCATTATCAAACTGCTTAAAGAGGTAGCAGAGAACCTGGACTTGCTGCTCGACCTGAAATCCTCAGTCAAAGACGGAGAGCCTGCAATCGGTGTGATATGCATGTATGGAGAGCAGAAGCGAATTCTTCGCCAAAAGTTCAAGGAAGTTCAATGGGATGATGATTTCAAGGCACTGGTGAAGATCGATACTGTGGATAGCTATCAAGGCAAAGAGAACAGAATCATTATTCTGTCACTCACGAGGTCAGACAAGCATCAAAGCCCTGGTTTCCTAAAAGCCCCGAATCGAATAAACGTAGCTTTGTCTCGGGCAATGGACCGATTATTAATTGTCGGCTCGTTGCAGATGTGGCAGTCAAAAAACAAAGACCTTCCGTTAGGGAGGGTTGCGAGTTTCATGGAGGAGAAAGGGCCGAGCGGCGGTTACCGATTCGTAAATGCGCAAACCGGTAAGGAACAGGGAGGGCAGGTGCAATGAGTCAGGAAATGAACGTTGCTTATCACGAAGTGGACTTTTTACTGCCCGTTCATAGATTCAATATCCGGTTTTCATATGTCACGAAAAAGGGGCTGCCATTCGTGCGAGAGTTTGTGTTGAGACTGGTTCACGTTTCTCCGATGATGCCGGCGGATATTGCAAACTACTTTGGGTTGGCCAAGAGAGAGGCAGATGAAGCGATCAGTGATTTAGTCGACAAAGGGGATCTTCAGTTTCTAGAAAATGGCCAGATTGACCTGACAGCGCAGGCCCGGGGCTATTTTGTTCAATTGGGGGCGACACCACACGTCTCAACACTAATGGAAAGCGGCGGCGCTTTTGCCTTCGAACTGGCAAGTTTTAATTGTGTAGGCAGAAAACGTACAAATGAAAGCTGGGTGCCTGGTCTGAGGTTGGAAGTTCCAAATGAAACGATCGCTAACAGTGAGCGCTTGGCAAAACGAAAATTTCAAGAGAATTTCCACAAGATCCAGGAGCAAGGATTTTGGGAACATAAGTCCGTCAACGACGAACCGGGCAGACCCAGCATTTATACCATGGAGTCTGTTCGCAAGCTGGGGCAGGAGCCGCTTAGGCTGACTAGTAGGTTCGCCATGGATCTAGACGGCATGCAGGTTGAAAGGGCGGACTACGATGTTTTGGAGGACTCCTCCACAGTTCAAGAGCTCGTCACCGACGCTCTTGCTTCCGCTCAAAAACCAACGAACTTTGAAGAGATCACGAGGGCGATGGAAATATTGGAGGATCGTGATACTCCAGTTCTGCTCAATGATTCCTCAATCGATATCGCCAAGCTGATGCTGGATCAACAGGAGGGCTCGCTAGACGACCCTGTCCGGATTCCGCTTTTAGGCCCGATCTATTCCAAGGAAAACTGGGAACTAATCGTTCGATACCTAGATAGGCACGTCGATTCACCGAAAAGTAGTGACGAATCTCCTCCAGATTTGCTGTGGCTTGCGCCTGCTGACGGGTTCTGGGGTCAAACCGTGCGGACCAATGCCTGTCTTGATTCATTAATAGATCGCGCTGTGACTAAGGGGAAGAAGCCCGCTCGGCTTTATACGCCAAAGCTTTTTGTACCAGTTCAGGATGCAAAAGATCGCCTTACGATCAACCGTTGGAAGCAGCAGTTCTCGAAACAGAGTTCCGTTGTCTTTGGTCTCGTAGAAGGGTTCCTGGATGGAAACGTAGAGGTCCTGCTGTACCCTGAACGTTGGGCGGCAGTGTCATACCACGTTTCCAGGCCCGAGAGTCTTCCGGTTACCCTCCCGGTGGGCTTCATCACAGCTGATCCGGAGAGTGTTCGGGTAATTACTGGTTTGGTTGACGACTACATTAAAAGCGTAGTTGGCTTTGAAGATCCACGGGATCTGGGGCTGCTACGACAGTTGTAAGGACTTGCATGGCTGTGTTTGGCGAGATTAATTCTTTCTTGGATTTCTGTGAGAGAGTCAAAAGGTGGTTTGGTAAAAACAAAGGACCTGCCATCAATGACAATCCGGCGAAGAGATTTTTTGAGCTGTTTGAAGCTCACGGAATACACCGAAATCAGATTCCTCGGTACGTCAGTCAGAAGCTTTCCCTGACAGATGTTCAAGATGAAAAAAGCCTTCTAAAAAAACTAGATCAGAAAATGATTGATGATGCCGCTGACCTTTTCGCAGTCAATCGGGAATGGTTGGAATGTGCAAGTCCAGACATTTACATCGCTCATGATTTTTACAAAAGACCAAAGAAATTCCTGGCTTTCATAGAAGAGGTTCTTTCAAAGGGCTCGGATCTCCAAGGAATTATTTACACATCAGCGACCGAAGAGTCACCTCAACGCGAAGATACGTTTATCCTCTTGGAGGAGGATTTCTCTATCGGTGAGGGCCAAGTGCTATCACGCTATCATATCTGCAACAACTGGCATTTTAACTATGGAAAGTCCCGTGCTTATCTAACCGCCTGTGTTGCTGCAGCTTGGAAAAAGGACGTGTTTCTCCATGGGAGAAAGGTACCTCATGAGTTCATTACCAAGTATGCAGAAGGTCAAAGCCTTTTGGGTGAGGATATACGAGATCATTCGCCTGGCCAGCATTGGCATCCCGAAGATATGGCGTTGGACCCTGATAAACTTCTTGCTGGGTTCCGAGAAGGTCATAATAAGGTTTCTGCACTCGAGACCATAATCAGAGTTCAAAGTGATGACGAACAATTCACGTTGAACGAGATGTATAGCGTTTTACGGGGCGTGCCATTTTCGGAAAAGCTGAAATCGCTTGAACAGAGCGCGGAGTAGCCAGTTTTAACCTAGCTCTGCAGCACTGACCATATAGGTTGGCGCAGACTTATATTCAGCTAGCGGAGTTGATTGGCTATGTTCAAACATTTCCTTCGACCTCGATTCCATTCTTAGCCAGCCAGCTCTTCCGCCGCTCATAATCCGGCATAACCCGCTCAACCCGCTTCCAAAACTGGGGTGTATGGTGTGGCTCATGCAAGTGCGTGAGTTCATGCACCACCACATACTCCACGATCTCTCTCGGTAACAGGATTGTCTTCCAATTGAAGTAAAGGCGGTTACCCCTGCCGCAAGATCCCCAGCGATAACCCAGGTCTTGAATTCTGACGCCTGCATGTCACCGCCGGAGTAATACTG
>NZ_DFMB01000019.1:0-77697 GCF_002375325.1 Marinobacter sp. UBA3604 | reverse complement strand
CACCAGATTCAGTTATAACTCTGTACGATGCGAGTAATCCTGCTGGAAGGCTGCACGACATTCTGCAGGAGGCAGCAAAGAAGAAAGACGGAAACATAACTGCTCAGAGAGTATGGGCGTCAGTTTTTAAGGTTGAGCCTGATGATATTCAGACGATTATGGCAAAACTGTTCGAGGTCCACGAATTGGTGTCTGAGGTCAGAAGGTTGATCGAGTCAGACCCCGATTTGAATCACGAACTTCTGCTTCGGTATTTCCCAAGGATTGAGTCTGCGATTTTCAGTAAGGGTATCGCTACCCCGTGGAAACCTGTCGGCACTCAATTAGATGCAGCCGTACTGGATTCTTTGAAGTATTGCGCTGATGCCTTAAAGGATTCTTTTACAGAAGACCCAGTTAACCAGGACGAACTGGAGGGTATCGATCAAACGCTATTATCCCTTGAAGGAATGATCAAGGTCAGCTCCCTCCCGCAGAACCTACGTGTTGCTCTGCTTGAAGAGATAAGCAAGATCCGCAAATCGATTTCAATGGTCCAGATAAAAGGTGTCCGAGGGATCAAGGAAGCGATGCAATCGTTGGTTGGTGCGGTCATTGCTCATCAGGAAGAACTCAAAGCTCAGCGAGAGGAAGACCGTCAGCTCCTCGCAAGGCTCGCTGAAACAATGGTCCAGTTGGATAAAATCATATCGAAATCGCTACGCATGTACCGGTTGTTCCGGCATCCAGTGCAGTTCCTGATCAGCAAGGTGAACGAAGACGCTGAGGCTTCTGACGAGATTGAAGTTGCCATTGACGAATAGTGCAGGTAGCTTTCTAAGGGTAGTACCTGTCTACAGATAACTAAGGTAACTACATCAACACAGGCGGAATTTAGGGCACTTTATGCTCAGGAATTGTGTGGTACTCGCGGGAGTTGTGCTTCTATCTGGGTGCGCCTCAACGGGAGGCGGAATGGGTGGTGGTTCGATAGAGGTGAAAGGTGCTGGCGATCAGTTAGAGGATCAGATCACCATATCCACCATTGGATACAACAGACCATTTTTGGGCGTAGTTGAACTCGGTACTGGCGATCCGTTTTTCAGGGTCTATATCGATAAGAGTGACAAGAAGGTTGTCAGCCAGCAGCTCTATGTTTACACCAATAACTATGATTGGATGAACTGGGACGAAGCTCGATTTCGTATGGGTGATGATCTTGTCAAAATACCAATGACAAAAGTAGCAAGCGACGTGGACTGCAGCAAATATGGCTGTTTCCACTCCGAAGATGTTGTTGGCACTATCACTAATAATCAACTCCAGTACTTTGCCAGCCAGGAACAACCCATTACGATTCGCCTGACATCCTCTCGGGTGACGGAGCACACCGACGTTGAAATATCACCTGATGAGGTTAAAGCCTTTCTGGAAGAGGTTGAGAAACAAACCAATTGATGACCCTCAGCAAGGCTAAGATCGTGGGGAAAAGAAAACTAATTGCGCTAATTCTGGGGGGCGTTCTTTCGGCCTCGGTAATCGCAAACCAAGCACTGACGATCCAAGACGCCGAGACTGCCGGTTTTACTAAAAGAGGCCAGCAGATGTTTCAGATGATAGGAGCGTCAGACGGGTGGTCAGGCTCTTGGTCCGGCGATAAGGTTGAGCTGTACCAATACCAATCGCCTGAGGAGGTTAAGCCTGAAGTTTTCGAGTCAGCCGTTCATGAGGGAAATCTCTCCGGTTGGGTCGAGCTTTGCCAACATAAGAACATGCTGATGCTCAGTAAGGGAAAGAAAGCCTGCGTTGAGCTGAAGAAGCTCTGATAATTCTGAAGACATCCTAATTAATGGTTTTGGTGATTCTTTACCTTACATCCAGGAGAATTAAGTGGGCGATTTCTGGAAATATTCCGCCCCAATGTTGGTTTCGATATTACTCCCGGGACTTTCGTAGGCATATATATTTCAATCCCTTTGGGTGTGTTGGCAGGATTTCTTGGCTTGTACCTATATATCTTCCATGGACACTGTCAAGACATTAGGAATCGCTTGGATCAGCTTATAGAGCTGGAAAAGAAAAGGCGACGAGACTGCGAGTGATGAGAAATACCAAAGATTCGCGTTCCTGATCTGTAGGAAATCGGCTCATATCACAAGGCTGCTATGCGTTGTAAACGTAATCTGGGATACTTTGGTACTTTCTCAATATCTCCGTCCACCATGATTTCGAGGGCTGAAGCCCCTTCACCTTACTTCAATTTAAAAGATCGCTATCATCTATGTGCTGACCATCAAGATAACGCCTTACGCCCGCAAGGTCACCTGCAAGCATTACATCCAAAGCCGATCTGCCCTGAAATGCACGATTGGGTTTGCGTGGCCATTCAGCAGCTTGTTGTTCCGTGGGATAGAGAATTCTTAGCGCTTTGTAAATCCCCAACACATAAGAAATTCGCATTAAGGTATCTTCTGGTAAAGACCAGACCGAACGATTTCTCCAATCCATGAAGGTCTTTTCATCTGGCTTTCCAAGTAATTCGCGCATTTCCTCAGGATTCAGCCTCCAGATCTCGAAGATGTTAAAAGCACCCTTTAGAGCGACCATTGCCTCCAAACGTTTGCGCTGTCGCTCCCTTAACTCTTCGGGCGTCATCTCTGAAGAAAAGATACTTGGTCCGCGCTGTAACTGATCGACAGTGCCGTTCCGAATTGCTTCGCTTATGCGATCCGACTCATGCTGATGAGCCTCTCGAATTTCTTTAAGTGTCGGTTTTGTGGACTTGCGCGGCTTCGGAGGATTGGACACTTTGAGCACCTCGTATATCGTTAGATACAGTACAGATTATAATCGAATAATCGGAATGTCACGGGATTGATACTGCTGAACAACCAGAAACGTTGCAAAGTGGGAGGTACAGTCCTCAGTACTTATCAGTTTAGGTTCATCTATTGAGGGGAGGGGAGTCCGGGGGTGAAACATATTATGAAACCTGCAATGAAATACATTCCAAGTGTCATACATAATACATAAGGTGTAAAATTTAACATGCTTCTCTTCTTTTTGTTTCCAATAGATTTGTTGACAAATGTTTGACTTGATAAGGTCCTAGAAAAACCAGGGTATATTTAATAAGAAAAGCTGAGAGTTTTGCATACTGGAAGTCCTTTTCCTTTTGCATCCAATAATTTCATTTTAGCATATTTAAGCTTTAATATAAATATATAGATAATAAAATAAATTAAAATTAATATATATTAAAAGGTAAAAATATATCATTATAGATAAAAAGTGTCAGCTATCTATGAATGTTACTTAGCACAAGATTACTGAAACTGGATCTGTCTGTGCCGAATATCAACTTTCTCCCATTCTGTTTCGCAGAAAAAATTAATTCTGAGGCAACTAAATGGTTTACCCCGTCATACTCAAATGAACAGAATTTATTTTCTAATCCATCCTGGATACTTCGAAGAATACGAGGAAAATTATTAATAGAAATAGTTCCATGTTTAGAGTCGTGTGGAGATTGGCTCACATCTATATAAATAAGTCCTTGCGTTTTTAGGCCCTGTCTACGATAGCTAATGAAGTCAGACAGAACCTTACGTCGCAATTCTTGGCGGTTAAAATTATCCACTGAGGCAATATGATCTTCGCAACGTGAAAAAAAATCTGAATCGATGGGTCGGTATAGCCCAATCGCTCCGCAGATATCACATACTTCTGATGATAAAAATCTGGAAACAATTCTAAGCATTTCAATCTCAAAAAATGGTCTAGATTGAGTGAAAATTATCTCTAGTATACCTGATACTTGCTTAACCTGATTAATAATCGGATCTGATGATCGCCCCATAACCAGGTCATTTAATAACCCCAGAGTTTCGTATACCAAGACATACCAACCAGGTTCCACCTCTAGACCGTTCGATATAATCGGTGCTGAGTCAACAGAGTCAAACAGTAACGGGTAACTGGTCAGTATTTTCCTATCGGCAAGCTTTTTAATTTCCATTTCGTACCGTTCCGCGAAGAGAGTATGATATGTTGGAATTTTAATGAGATACAATCTCATCTAATATTTCTATTAACTCAGATGGAGTTTCGCTTACTCTTTGCTGAGGGTTAAACTTGGAGATGTTGATTAAGCGGTATCTTTTAAACCCGTTATGAAAGAAAACAGGTGAACCCTCATGAGGGTCATAGGCTGCTATAAAAATTGAATCTAGGCTAACGATATCGGCCTTCATGACTTGCTTTAAATGAAACCTCAACAACTCGCTCGATATTTTGAAGTGATCGTTTTCGATTGGAATCGGAAGTAAGACATAATCCGAAATGATAGAGGCGAGACAGATTTCTTTTTCTGTTGCACGACGATTTAAGCCTAGAGATAAGAAGTAATGTGTATCAGGCGCGCAAAAAAGATCGTTGCATTTTTCACGACTTGCGTAAAACCAAGGGAAGTTCTTGCAGTAGTCAGGTTTTTTTGGTAGATCGAAATGTTGTAGGTCGGAAAAGTCCCTGCCGCGAACCCACGGGTCGCGATCAAAGTCGATCACCCATTGCCTGTATCCGTCACCCTCCAGCTCTCCTGGCTGCGAATCCTTCATTACTCTATCCTGAGCAACAAATTCGATTCTAGACGTGTCCCATTTTGAAATGCAGTTCATCGCTAGCGCTGTTAGTGTGGTTTCTCCGCTCCCTGGAAATGCTTTCATTATGCTAATGACCATAAGACCCTCGCCCTTCATTGATTTCGTCGGGCTAATCTTATAACTCATTAGATGGATTTCAACCTGGTCACATGATTAAAGTTGGACTGTCAATTTAACTTTAATTGTTAAACTTTTCAGTTTATAAATTGACATATTTTTATGATTATGATTTTTGTAGTGTTTTATTGGCAGCAAATGTCAATTTAAGCGAGCGGTTTTTATTTTAAATGTAAATTAATTTTTGTTAATCAAAATGGCCCAGAGTCTATCTGGGCCACCACAACCATTATCGTTATAAATCGTTAAGTTCTTCTATCAGAAAGTCAACTATATCTTCGGAACTTAACACGTCATAGGCATCGTATTCCAACGAACTTTTCTGATCTAATGAGCTGGGTTTAGATAGCAAAGTAAACGAGCCGGTTAATATCGGTTTAGCAAATGGGTCTTCTTTTTCAAAGATAAGTGTTCCAACTAAAATCGCTGAAAACCTATCATTTGAACTGAAAATCCGTATTAGTTTACCTGAAGGCAGAATGTCTTCCGACAATTTTGACCATTTGCAGCTCAAAGCTTGAATGCTATATTCGCTTTTCATATCAGTGTGTCCTTGGGCTGCAATTATTTTCTTTTTCTTCGTATGATTTTAAAGCCGACGCTGTTCTCGTCATCAGATCTTGTGTAAACGATTTCTGTTTCTCAAGTTCAGACGTTAAGCTTTTTAAACTTTCTTTTAGATCCTGGACTTCATCCTTGAGGTCAACGGTTTCGTCCTTGGAACGATTGGCTACAGTGATCAATTCAGCGTTCTCTTTTGTCAGTGTTTCTAGCTCATGGTTCAATTTTTCTATATGTGTGATTAAGTTTTCGTTGGATTTTGAGAGGTTTTCGTTTTTCGATATTAAGTCGGAAATCGTAGATTCATGATTTCCTATTCTTGTGTTTTTATTTTCTATTTCTAAGTTTAAAGTGTGGATTTCTATTTTCAGTTTATCATTTTCGTCTCGGGTAATGTCATGGGCCAGTGTAAGGGCAGTGCTCCACATTGTCTGAATCGGTATTTTTAGATCCGCAGGTATATCGCTCAGTGCAGGATTATCAAACCCGTCCTCAAGTCTTTCAAGCCAAGAGTCTCGGTATTTTCTAATCGTTGAATTAGAGCCTCTGTCTCCTAATTTGGAGCGAATCACTTTAAACGTTGGCATGTTGCCTTCTTTAAGTATTTGAAAACATACAACGTGGACTTCTTTTTCAGTAATAGCCATTTCAAGTTTCCTTATGTGATTTGCCATTAGCGGCTTTAACCACGATAGAAACTCAACTTTTGAAATGCAACGTGTCCAATAGATTATTTCATTATTAAAGTTAGCAAATAATAGAGGAAAGCCTACAGTTTATGTAATTTGATTTACAGTTTCCATAAGCTGTATTACGGGTGATGTTATTTTAGTAAATACTTGGCTATCTTGAGTTGACGTACTTTGGACGTTCGTTCGTTTAGTTGACAAAATCTGTTGTTCGGACTATATAAGTTTAGTGTGTCAATCGTCTTTTATTCGTTTTTTCATGAGCACTGTGTAAAACGCAAAAAAGCCCGTAGGTATGCGGTTTTTTCAAGGTTATTTTATGGAGTGTGTCGAGGGTTCGAATCCCTCCCTCTCCGCCAATACCAGACCCCAGCAGAAATGCTGGGGTTTTTTATTGTCGGGCCGGAAAACGCGGCGCTCAAGCCAGCCCGGCAGTCCGCAATACAAACACCCCGGCGGTAACCGTTACACTGGCCATCAACGTGGTCAGCGCCACGATATTGGCTGCCAAGCGGTCGTTGCCGCCCAGCGCCTTGACCATGACAAAGCTGGCCGCTGCCGTCGGGCTGGCGAAGAACAGGAACATCAGCCCAAGTTCCCGTCCTTCAAACCCGGCCAGCCAGGCCGCGAATGTACACAATACCGGTAACGTCACCATCTTCATCACACTTGCACTGATCGCGAGCTTGCGATCGGTACGCATGGCGCTTAAGGACAGCGTTCCGCCAATGCACATCAGCGCCAGGGGCAAGGTAAGTGACGCGAAATAGTCCCCACTGGTCATTAGCCAGTTCGGCAGTTGCAGCCCGGACCAGGCAAAGGGAACCGCGACTACGACGGCCAGGATGAGAGGGTTGCGCCCGATGTCCCCGAGAATGCGTCCCCAACTGGTCGCCTGGCCCGGCTGATAGGCCGTCAGGACGACCACAGAGAGTGCGTTGTACGAAATAATGACCACGCCCAGCAGGAGGCCCCCGGCTGAAAGGCCGAAGTCGCCATAGAGGCTGGCCGCCAGGGCGAGGCCCACGATACCGCAGTTGCCTCTGAAAGCGCCCTGGACATACACACCCCGGTCAATCGTTGGTGCGGCACGCATGGCCCAAAGCCAGCAGAAGACAAAGCTGGCCAGGGTTGCGGCTACGAAGAATCCCAGCAGTGCAGGGTTGAGGGTAGTATCAAGGTCTGCGCGTACAATACTGAGGAATACCAGTGTTGGCAGAGTGGCGCGGAAGACCAGCGCCGACGCTGTGTTGATAAAGTTGGTATCGATCCAGCCGAGGCGCCTGAGACCAAGGCCGATAAACACCATGGCGAATACCGGCAGCGTGGTCTCCAGGGTATGAAGGAATGTTCCGAGTAGTGTCATTCAACCGGTGGTTACCGAACTCCAAAGTTTGTGAAATCACCGGTTGCAGAGTCTTCGGTGGCATTGATCTTGTCGACGATTGCGGAGGGAGGGCCGTCTCGACACCACTGTCTCAGTGAAACCAGTGACGCTGGCGGGCCCTCTGCAACGATTTCTACGCGGCCATCCGGCAGGTTTCTGACGTAGCCGGTGACACCCAGGCTGTTTGCCATGTCGGCCGCGGAGGCGCGATAGCAGACCCCCTGAACCTTGCCGCTGATCAGCATCGTGAGTCTCTGGTGGCTCATTGCGTGATCCCTCCTGAATCGAGTGGCTGTTTACAGTTTACGCCATACCAGCAGTCGATTGTTGGCAGGCATATCGAAATCGCTTTCAAGCCCGAAACGAACTCGCCCTGCCAGTTCCAGCATGTCATCCATATTACGGATGCCCATATGGGCGGCCTGACTCCGAAGGTGGTGATCAAACCGGCGATTGCTGTCGCTGGTAAATTGCCCTTCGTAGTTAAACGGACCATAGAGGCAGAACAGGCCGCCCGCAATGAGGCGCTTGGCCAGCCCCGCAAACATTGCCTCTACCTCTTCCCACGACATGATGTGAGCCGTGTTGGCGGAATAGGCCCCATCAATGGTGTCTACCGGCCAGCTTCCTAGGGAAACATCCAACTCAAGTGGTGGACGGATATTGGCAAGCGCGGCCTCCTGGATCCAGCCCAGGGAATGACCAGCGCCTCCAGGCCGATCACTGGGTTGCCACGTCAAGTGGGAGAGCTCTGCGGCGAAATAAACGGCGTGCTGCCCCGTTCCCGTTCCGATCTCCAATATGGTGGCCGGCTCGGTGAACACCGTTTTGATGCATTCCAGTATTGGTTGCCTGTTATTTGCACAGGCCTGTGAGAAAGGCTTGCTGTGGACCATCGTTTACGCCTATTCGGAATCAGTGCCAACCTAAAGAATATCGCGCTGGGCGCAATGGGTAAAAGAATGAGCGTAGGGGATTTCCCGCGTATTCGACATTCGATGATGGTCTATCGGAGGCTTTCCGACTGGAAAATGGCGCCATTCGCGACATAAAAGTGTCACAAAACAGGCATAAGCTCCATTGGACGATACCCCCAGTGGAGATACCATGCTCAGAACTGTCCGCAGCCGTATTCTGTTCTTTTCCTTTCTATCGGTGTTTGCTTTGGCCGCATTGGCGGCCCTGTCATCGAGCATTATGACCCGTGCGGAGTCCGCTTCAGAGGCATTGGTCCGGGAAAATCTTTCGGAGTCCTGGCTGCTGGAAGACCTGGAACAGGACCATCGCCGGCTGCAGGATCTTGCCTACAAGATCAAGGCACAGCTGATGCTCTGGGATGAAATCGATGTGGAATTTCAGGCTTTGACAGCGGCGTTGCCAGAGCACTGGCAATCTATCGAGGATAATGCCGGGCTGAGCGAGTGGGCGACGGAAAATCGAGCGTTGTTTGAGAGCGTGCTGGCGCTCATCGAATCCATGAGGCCCGGTATTGAAGGACGTAGCTACTATCGAGTAGGGCAAGTGGTGGATTTTGATCTGTTTCCGGCCCTCGGCCCCATGCTGGCGGCGATCAACAACCGCAAGGAAGCCAGCCGTACAACCATTGAAGTCAGTAGCCAGGACCTGCTGGCTTTCCTGGATGCCCAGAAAATCTGGCTGTTGGCGGGCTCTGCTGTATTCCTGATGTCTGTGGTCTTGATGACGCTCTGGCTTCGGCGCTCAGTGATTGGCCGCCTGCAGTTGCTGGAGTCCGGCCTCCGGGAAATGGACGAGACCTCAGATCTTTCCCGGCGCCCGGTTATTACCGGACACGATGAAGTGGCTGGTGTGACGCGCGCGCTGGTAGGGTTGGTTAGCCGGTTTGAGCTCTTTATCGGAGAAGTGAGAACGGCTGCCCACAGCATCAATGACCGGTCCACATCGTTGGACTCTCAGGCAGAGGACGTCCAGGCGTCCACTGATACTACCCGCCGGCAGATTCATGATGTCAGCCAGTCAATGGCGGCCATTGCGAACCAGGCGTCGGCCATTGATTTAGCCACCGAGAACTCAGCCACTACGGTTCGAGATGCCGTGGCGGCCAATGCGGTGGTTCAGGAAGGGCTCAGAAACAGTGAGCAGGCAGCTGAACACACGGTGGAGGTAATTGGCCGGGTGTCCCTATCTATCCAGGCATTGAGTGAATCCTCGGGCAAAATCGAGAGCGTGATCGGCGTCATTGCCGATATCGCGGAGCAGACCAATTTGCTGGCATTGAATGCAGCGATTGAAGCGGCCCGTGCCGGCGAACACGGTCGGGGATTTGCCGTGGTGGCAGACGAAGTGCGCACCCTGTCGAAGCGTACGTCGGACTCCACCAGGGAAATTCGCCAATGGGTGACCGACCTGGTAACCGGGGTTTCCGGCGTTGAGGACCTGCTGGACGAAATGCGCGACGCCGGTGGCATGAACCGGCGGAACCTTGATGCCCTGAAAGACCACCTGGAGCGTCTCGCGAGTCAGTTCACGGAGCTGGAGCTTCGCAGTGCTGAAATTGGGGATGCGGTTGCGGTTCAGAGGGAAGAGATTGACCGTGTCGGGCGGCGGTCAAGGGCGCTTGATGACAGTTCGGGTTCCCTGATCACCAGTGTTGATAACACCCGCCAGATCAGTGAATACCTGAGACAGGAATCGGTCACCATGCGTCAGCTGATTTCCCGGTTTAAGGCAGCCTGACCGACCGGTCAACGCTAAGTGGTGAAAAAAAGCCTGATAATCGGTCTTCTACAGCCTCGCCAAACCCATTACCATGGCTGCTTTGAGGTGGAGTTGAAAATGACCGACGAAGCAGGCCAAGAGCCCCAGCCGGACCCACGTGAAGAGAAATTCGTAGTGGATGTGGGGCTGCTTTCAGAGGACCAGCTTGACGGGCTGGTTGACGAATACTGCACTCGGTACCACGGCCTGAACGACACTGAGAACCCCATGGCAGAGCGTGAGCGGGTAAAATCGGCGGCTCGGCGGGGGGATCTGGTGGTCTGGTTCGATCCGGTAGAGAATACCGCAAGCCTGGGCGTGCCCCGCTGATGATTGTGTCCTGAGCAGTGGGTCCCGGTATTGATGGATGCATCTACCGTCGGGAACCCTTAAACGGTACAATTCGTAAATTCCCATAAAAGCCGCGTGCGAGGTGAGTTTTGATCAGGGTATTGGTTGTTGACGACCATGAACTGGTCAGGTCCGGTATTACCCGGATGCTGGCGGACAACCCCGATATTGAAGTCATCGGCGAAGCATCTTCAGGCGAGGATGCTATTGATTCTGTGCGTAAAGACAGCCCGGATATCGTGTTGATGGACATCCGCATGCCTGGTATCGGGGGGCTGGAAGCGACACGGCGAATCCTGCGCATTGACGACGCTGTGCGGGTGATCGTGGTGACTGCCTGTGCCGATGACCCCTATCCAACCAGGGTGATGCAGGCCGGCGCATCGGCTTATATCACCAAGGGCGCCGACATCAAGGAAATGGTGCGTGCCATCCGCATGGCGCATTCCGGGCAGCGTTACATCAGCCCGGAAATTGCCCAGAAAATGGCGCTCAAGCAGCTTGGAGGCGGCGATGCGAGGGACGAAGACGGCGAGCTATCTCTGTTCGACCGTTTGTCCGAGCGCGAAATGCAGATTGCCATGATGGTGGTGGACTGCCAGAAAGTGCAGGACATTTCCGACAAGCTTTGCCTCAGCCCAAAAACTGTAAACAGTTACCGCTACCGCATTTTCGAGAAGCTGGAAATTTCCAGTGACGTTGAGTTGGCGCTGATGGCGGTCAGGCTCGGGTTGCTCGATGCCGACAAGGTCTGACGCACCGGCTGATTCTGCCGAGGCAGGGAACAACAGGGAGTTCGACACCAATAGCTTCCTGAAACAGTTGACCGAGCGGCCCGGCGTTTACCGCATGTACGACGCCGCTGGCAATGTGCTGTATGTGGGTAAGGCCCGGAACCTCAAGAAACGGGTGACCAGCTACTTCCGCAAGTCCGGCCTGGCGCCCAAGACCGAAGCCCTGGTCTCCCGAATTGACTCCATCGAAGTCACCATCACCAGCAGTGAAACCGAAGCACTCCTGCTTGAACAGAACCTGATCAAATCCCTGCGGCCGCCATACAATATCCTGCTGCGGGATGATAAATCCTACCCTTATATATACCTGTCCTCGCACGATGACTATCCCTCCCTGACGTTTCGCAGGGGGCGCACGAAGAAAGGCGGCGGTACCTGGTATGGGCCATTTCCGAGTTCCGGAGCGGTCAAGGAAAGTCTTAATATTCTACAAAAGATTTTCCGTATAAGGTCCTGTAGTGAAAGCTATTTCCGAAACCGCACACGTCCTTGTCTTCAGTATCAGATCAACCGTTGCACGGCACCGTGTGTCGGTTATATTTCCCCCGAGGATTATCGGGAAGACATGCGCCACGCCACCATGTTCCTCGAAGGCAAGAACCCCGCGATCCTGCAGGATCTGATGGCGGCCATGGAAACCGCGGCGAAGAATCTGGAATTTGAGAAAGCCGGTGTCTACCGCGACCAGATAAACCATCTGCGGCACGTTCAGGAGCAGCAAAGCGTGGACGGTGAAGGGGGCGATGCCGACGTGGTGGCCATTGCCCAGGATGCCGGTGTGGTGTGCATCGTGGTGATCATCGTACGCGCTGGGCGCGTGCTCGGTACCAAGGACTATTTTCCGCGATACAGTATTGAGCAGTCAGAAGCTGAGTTGTTAAGTGCTTTTCTGGGGCAGTATTATTTCGGCGGTAGCACCCGCCGGGAAATTCCACCGGACATCCTGGTGCCGGTGGACGTCGACGGCCAGGAACTGCTGTCCCAGGCGCTGACAGAATCCGCCGGTCGTGACACCCGGGTACGCAAGAACGTGCGCGGGGAGCGCCGGCGCTGGCTGGATCTGGCCATGACGAATGCCAGGCAGACATTGCTGACCCACCTGGCCAGCAAGGAAACGGTCTATCGTCGCCTGCTGGCC
The DNA here is from genome assembly GCF_002375325.1 of Marinobacter sp. UBA3604. Lineage (NCBI taxonomy): Bacteria > Pseudomonadati > Pseudomonadota > Gammaproteobacteria > Pseudomonadales > Marinobacteraceae > Marinobacter > Marinobacter sp. UBA3604. The sequence goes on along the minus strand of NZ_DFMB01000019.1, from coordinate 65,284 downwards.
CTGCGCGACCTGCTGGATCTCGCTGAAACGCCGTCACGCATGGAGTGCTTTGACATCAGTCATAGCCATGGTGAGAACACGGTCGCATCCTGCGTGGTTTTCGACGAGAATGGGCCGCTGAAAAGCGACTACCGGCTCTACAATATCGAGGGTGTCACCGGCGGTGATGACTATGGAGCCATGCGCCAGGTTCTGACGCGCCGATATAAACGCATGGTGGCAGGTGAGGGCAAACGCCCGGACCTGGTGTTCATCGACGGTGGTAAGGGCCAGTTGAACATTGCCCGGGAAGTGTTTGATGAACTTGGTGTTACGGACATTCCGCTGATTGGTGTTGCCAAGGGTGTCACCCGGCGTGCGGGTATGGAACAGTTGATTGATGCCATGACCGGCGACCTCTATCGGGTCCCCGCAGACTCGCCGGCACTGCACCTGATCCAGCATATCCGTGACGAGTCGCACCGTTTCGCCATCACTGGCCATCGGGCCCGGCGTGACAAGAAACGCCGGCAATCCACCCTAGAGGGAATCGAGGGTGTCGGGCCTAAACGCCGCCGCGATCTGATACGTTATTTTGGCGGCATCCAGGAACTACGCAAGGCGAGTATCGACGAAATGTCCAAGGTTCAGGGAATCAGCAGGAACCTGGCAGAAACCATCTACGCAGTACTGCATGACGAGTAGGGATAGCATGAATTTACCGAACATTCTCACCCTTTCCCGGATTCTGATGATCCCGGTTTTCGTGATTATCTACTACCTGCCGGCGCAATGGAGCTACCTCGTCAGTGCCGGCCTGTTTGCGCTGGCGGCGGCGACGGACTGGTTGGATGGTTACCTGGCCCGGAAACTGAACCAGAGCACACCTTTTGGTGCCTTCCTGGACCCCGTTGCGGACAAACTCATGGTGGCGGTAGCACTGACCGTGCTGATTGAAGCCCACGCCAGTTTCATTCTGACGATTCCCGCCACGGTGATTATCGGTCGTGAGATCGTGATTTCAGCATTGCGGGAGTGGATGGCGGAAATTGGCAGCCGTGCGAGTGTGGCGGTTTCCTACATTGGCAAGATCAAGACAACAGCGCAGATGGTGGCCATTATCATGCTGCTGGCATTCCCTCCTGGTGTCGTCTGGGCCCAGGCCGGCACGGCCCTGTTGTACGTGGCAGCAGTACTGACGTTCTGGTCGATGATTCTCTATCTCAAGGCCGCCTGGCCGGACCTTTTTCCGGAAAAACACCAGGGTTAACGGGTTAGGGGCGCTGTTCGACCGTCCAGCGAATCACCTCGCGGGCCAGTGCGTTACTGGCCTCGCCAAATGCCTCCACGACTGCTTCAACTTGTTCCCCTGTCGCCGGACGCTGGTACTCAAAGCGTTTGCTGGCAAGGGTATTGCGGGTGCGCTCGTCGATGAGATGCAGGTCCAGCCTGATCAGCGCTACCGGCATGCCGTCCTGATACTCGCTCTGGAACGCGCTTAGTTCTCCTGCCATGGTCAGATCACTGCGGGCCGGACTGGTTCCGGTAATAACGCCAGCGAATCGGCCATCCCGGCGAAAGGCATCGATCAGTTGGTCCCGAACCAGGACGGGAGACTTCTTACTCCAGCGCGCTCCCTGATAGGCCTTTATTTCGTTGCCCTCCGGTTTCACCAGAATACGCGAGCTATCAACAGGGCCTTCTGCCAGGGGCGTTACGAACCGAAGGGTTGTGCTGAATGGTTTGTTGTCAGTGATGGATTCCTCAACCGTGGAAGCCGGTAACTGAAATATTCGATTGGCCGGTCGATCCGGGAACAGAGTACAAGCGGATAACGTGGCGGCAACGACCATGCAGAGCAGTGCCCGTGATGCAGTCAGTGTCATGGATTAAACTCCTGTATCGGCTCGCGGCCCAACAGAAGGCCGGCCGGGTCGTCCTCCAGGCGGTGGATAAGGCTGTCCATGTTTTGCAGCGTTGATCTCAGTTCCCGCATGGCCGGCGCCAGTTCCCCGATGCCCTGCATTCCCTGGTCCAGGGAGCCTTCGCTGCGGGCGGTGAGTGCTTCAAGCCGCGCGGTAGTGGTTTCCAGTGAGTTCATGGCGCTCTGGGCAGTGGCCATCAACTGGCGGCCTTCCTTGTCCAGCAAAGTGTTCGCTGTGCTGCCAAATTGACGGAAGGTTTTCAGCGTGGCCTCGGTTTGTACACTGAGTTGATCGAAACTCGCCACCAGATTGCTCAGTTCGCTGCGTTGATCCATCAACCCTGACGACACGGCCTCGATGTTCTTGAGGCTGCGGGTGAGGTTGCGGGAGTTTTCCGTAGACACCATGGCATTTGCGTTGGTGAGGAACTGATCGAGCTTGGCAAACAGCTCCTCACTGGAAGCCATCAGGGTGGTAAAGGCCGAGGGTTCGGCCTGGATGGTCGGTGGGGATTCAGGGCTCCCAGTCAGCTTTTTGCTTCCGGGGGTGCCGCCCTTCAGTTCGATGTTCATGCTGCCGGTAATGTTCGTCAACGCCAGGCCAGCCCGAGTGTCTTCCTTGATGGGCACATCGTCGTATACCCGAATCAGCACTCTGACGTTGCGCGGGTCACTTGGGTCGAGGCTTAGTTCGGCCACGTCGCCCACCTCAATGCCGCTGTATTTGACCGGGCTGCCCTCCGAGAGCCCGCTGACGCCCCGATCAAAAACTATTTCGTACCAGGCATAATCGCGGTCGTTGCCGGCCTGGCCTAGCCACAGGGCAAACGCGAGCGCACTGGCAAGCGCAACCAGTGTGAACAGCCCAATCAGGACGTGATGTGCTCTGGGTTCCATGTCAGCGTACCTCTCCCGACTTCTTTGCTGCTTTCCGGTTGTTTATGTTTATTGTCCCGTGGCCGGCCTGATGCGATTGACGGCGCGGCCTCTGGGCCCATGGAAGTAATCGCGAATCCAGGGGTCGTCGGTGGCTTCAACCACCGCCAGCCGGTCCGCCACCAGTACGCTCCGCGAGGCTAACACGGCCACCCGGTCACAGGTGGTGTAAAGGGTGTCCAGATCATGGGTCACCAGAAACACGCTGAAGCCGAGGGCGTCCCGAAGCGTAACAATCAGTCGGTCAAAGGCAGCGGCGCCAATCGGATCGAGCCCGGCCGTGGGCTCGTCCAGAAACAACACCTCCGGGTCCAGCGCCAGGGCCCTTGCGAGCGAGGCTCTTTTGACCATGCCACCTGACAACTGGGCGGGGTACTTTCCGGCCGCGTTGGCTGGCAGGCCGACCAGTGCGAGCTTCACCCGGGCCAAGTGTTCCGCGTCAGTACGGGACAGTTTGGCATGCTCAATCAGCGGCAGGGCAACGTTTTCCTGGAGAGTCAGGGAACTGAACAGGGCACCGCTCTGAAACAGCACGCCAAAGCGCCGTTCTACACGGGAGCGTTGTTGTTGAGAAAGAGCCTGCAACTGCTCACCAAAGACCTCTATGGTCCCGGAATCCGGCGTATGCAGCCCGACAATGCTCCTCAGCAGCACCGACTTGCCGGTTCCCGAGCCGCCAACCACCCCCAGTATTTCCCGGTGATAAAGGTCAAGATTGAGATCCGTATGTACCTCATGACCACCGAAGCGGTTACAAAGGCCCTTCACGCTGATAACCACATCCTGGTGCGCGGCCTCTTTTCTCACCAGCCCATCTCCATGAAGAATATCGCTGCTATGGAATCCAGCAGAATCACCATAAAGATCGACTGTACCACGGCGGAGGTGGTGTGTTCACCGACGGACTGGGCACTTCCACTGGCCTTGAAGCCCTCAAGGCAACCGATAACGGCAATCACAAACGCAAAGATCGGGGCTTTGCCCAGCCCAACCAGAAGGTGGACGACCCTTACCTTGGTTTCGAGGATATTCAGGATTTGCGGAACGGAGATATCCAGTGCCACGACGCACACCAGCGAACCACCAACAATGCCGCTGATCATGCCGACGAAGGTCAGTATCGGAAGCGAAACCACCATCGCCAGCACCCGGGGGATAACCAGTAATTCAATCGGGCTCAGCCCGAAGGTTCTTAGGGCATCGATTTCTTCGTTCGCTTTCATGGACCCGAGTTGCGCAGTAAAGGCGCTGGCCGTGCGACCAGCCAGCAGGATAGCGGCCAGCAGAACACCGAACTCCCGCAGGAATGAGAAGGCCACCAGGTTAACGGTGTAAATGGTGGCGCCGAAATCATCGAGAATGGTGGCGCCCAGAAACGCAACGACCGCGCCCACCAGAAACGTCAGCAGCGCCACGATGGGAAGGGCATTCAGCCCGGTCTGATGGACATGGGCCACCAGTGAGGTGATCCGCCATCGCCAGGGTGTTGCAAGGATGCTCGCCAATGTCGCCAGTATCTGGCCGGTAAAACCAATCAACAGACGTTGTTGATGCCAGAAGTCTTCGATTTTTTCGCCAACACCCGCCAGGAACTCAGTGATCGGGTTGGATCGGAGGGATTTTTCGCCTTCAGGGCTGGCCATCGCGTTGGCAATCAGGCGCAGCAGTTCCTGACGTTCGCTGGAAAGCCCGGGGGTTAGCTCGGTAAGCTCATGGAGTTGACGGGCACCCAGAAGATCCACCAGCAGGGATGCGCCAGCGGTATCCAGCGCATTGATTGTTGCCAGATTGACCGAATGCCCGTTAGGTAACTCCATTGCGGTGGCTTTTTGGACATCCCGCTTCAAGCTGCCGTAGTTCGGAAGCGTCCAGTCGCCCGAGACGGTCAATTGGCCGTTCTGGAATTCAAGCTTGCCAGGGGAGGGCATCTGGAAATCCCGTCTCCTTTGTTGAGGATTGGCGATGGGTGTTCCTTGATACTAGCTCAAATTCGCGTGTTGGGGGTTGCTGCGTTCGAGTGCAATCGATCAGAATCTGAACTAAAACAGAAAGTTGAAAAAAGTGGTTGACGCAAACGGCCTAATCCGTAGAATACGCCCTCGTTGATCAAGCGGGAATAGCTCAGTTGGTAGAGCACAACCTTGCCAAGGTTGGGGTCGCGAGTTCGAATCTCGTTTCCCGCTCCAATTAACACAGTCTCTCAATGCCCACCTGAGAGCATAAAAGTATCGAATCCCCTTCGAACTTTTCCCGGCGCGGTGGCAGAGTGGTTATGCAGCGGACTGCAACTCCGTGTACGCCGGTTCGATTCCGACCCGCGCCTCCATTATTTCTCAATACTCCAGTACCTTTCAGACTCAAGCCAAGGTTTGCGTTCTGTTCCTCCCGTTATCCATCGTCTGGCGTAATCCCGGCCTGATATGCTTCAATGGTCAATAACTGGTCAAGTCAGCCAACAAGGCTGTCTTTGATACCTTGGCGCCTGGTCAACAACAATGAGCACAGACGAAAAGATGGTCAAACGCCGGCGCTCTGCTCTACGTGGCCGTCAACTGGAACCGGCGGTACTGTCGGAGCTGCGGGACCTGATCGGTGACGAACGTGTCGATTCGTCATTGCGCGACCGCGATCGCCTTATCGAGCACCTGCATGTATTGCAGGACGCGGACGGTTACCTCTCCATGCCCCGCCTTCGGGCCCTTGCGGCATTCATGAACCTGCCCATGGCCGCCATTTACGAAACTGCCACTTTCTACGCCCATTTCGACGTTATTCACGACGAACAAACCCCACCACCTGAGATAACTCTGCGGGTGTGTGATTCGCTTTCGTGTCAACTTGCTGGCGCAGGTGCACTGCACGAGGCACTGGCTGATGGGACTGACCCGAGCCAGGTGCGTGTGGTCCACGCACCCTGCATGGGGCGCTGCGACACGGCGCCCGTGGTAGCCGTTGGGAATCTTCATGTCCTGCATGCCAATGCCCGGAATGTTGAGGCCGCGATAGAGCAGGGGCAGGTCCAGCCAGAGGAAGTCTCCTGGCAACGTCTGTCGGAGTATCGTTCGGCCGGTGGTTATCAATTACTCGCCGATTGCCATGAAGGCCGGGTGAGCATCGAATCGCTGGTACAGGAACTTGAGCATGCGGGCCTGCGCGGCCTTGGCGGCGCCGGGTTCCCCACGTTCCGAAAATGGCAGGCCGTGAGGGCCGAGCCCGGGCCCCGTTACGCGGTGATTAACGCGGACGAAGGAGAGCCGGGTACGTTCAAAGATCGCTATTACCTGGAGCGTGAACCCCACGTCTTCCTGGAAGGTGCACTGGTTAGCGCCTGGGCGGTTGAGGCTAAGGCCCTCTACATATACTTGCGTGATGAATATCCCGGCCTGCACCGTGTGCTGAAAGAGGCCATAGCGGAGCTGGAATCAGCCGAAATCGTTGAACAGGGTTTCGTGATCCTGCGCCGGGGCGCGGGCGCTTACATCTGCGGCGAGGAATCCGCCCTGATCGAGTCCCTGGAAGGTAAGCCCGGCAAGCCACGGCATCGCCCGCCGTTCGTGGCCCAGAAAGGACTATTCAACCAGCCCACCCTGGTTAACAACGTCGAGACGGTTTACTGGATTCCGCGCATCCACGCCCAGGGATCCGACTGGTTCGCCAGCCAGGGGCGGCATGGCCGTCGTGGCCTTCGGAGCTTTTCGGTCTCCGGGCGGGTTGCTCGGCCCGGTGTCCATGTGGCGCCCGCGGGCATAACTCTTAATGAGCTAGTTGAGGAATACTGCGGCGGCATGTCGGAAGGGCATCGGCTCCTGGCTTATCTGCCCGGCGGGGCGTCCGGCGGAATACTGCCGGCCAGCAAAGCCGACATTCCGCTGGATTTCGATACCCTGCAGGAACACGGCTGTTTTATCGGCTCTGCCGCGGTCATCATTCTGTCTGATCAGGACGATTTGGCCGCCGCGGCTTCCAACCTGTTGGGCTTCTTCGCGGATGAATCCTGCGGCCAGTGCACGCCCTGCCGTGTGGGCACCGAGAAAATGCTCACCTTGCTGGAGCGTAATGCCTGGGATGAGCAGACGCTCCAGCAGCTGGCCAGAGTGATGGCGGATGCCTCCATCTGTGGTCTCGGGCAGGCCGCACCCAATCCGGTACTGAGCCTGCTTCGGGACTTCCGTAGCGAACTCGCCAGCAGCAACCTGATCGCGAAAGGTTAGGGGAGGCAGCCATGAGCAAATCGAAAACAGCCATGAGCGATTCGACCACAAGCTTCACGCTGACACTGGACGACGTTGAAGTGCAGGCCTTCCCCGGCGAAACCCTGTGGCAGGTGGCCAAGCGCACCGGCGAGACTATCCCGCACCTGTGCTTTAAAGACGCCCCAGGTTACCGAGCGGATGGCAATTGCCGCGCCTGCATGGTGGAAGTGGAGGGTGAGCGGGTGCTTGCCGCAAGTTGTATTCGCGAGGCAGCGCCCGGCATGGTGGTGCGAAGTGCAGCCTCTGCCCGTGCCCAGGAAGCCCGCAGAGGCGTGCTGGAATTGTTGCTGGCCGATCAACCTGCGCAAGATAGCAGCCCCGATCGCTCAAGCCATCTGTGGGAAACGGTAGATCAACTCGCGATTGATGCAGCGGCCGTGCGCCAACGTCTCCCGGCCCATTCAGAGCGTGAAGAGCCAACGGTTCACCATGTTTCGCCGCGATCGGGTTCTCTGGCTCACGCCCGGGGCCATGACGCCACTCACTCTGCCATGAACGTGAATCTTGACGCCTGCATCACCTGCGGCTTATGCGAACGCGCCTGCCGCGAAGTGCAGGGCAATGATGTCATTGGCCTGGCGCACCGTGGTGCGGCCTCCAAGGTAGTGTTTGATTTCGATGATCCCATGGGCGATAGCACTTGCGTTGCCTGTGGCGAATGCGTGCAGGCCTGCCCGACGGGCGCGCTCATGCCCGCTACCCTGATTGATGCCCAGGGCCGGGGAGACTCCGCTACGGCCGACCGCACTGTGAACTCCGTTTGCCCCTATTGCGGCGTGGGCTGCCAGCTGACCTATCACGTGAAAGACGAGCCCGCTCCTGCCGAATCAGAAACAGGCGAGCAGCGAGGACGTATTCTCTTTGTGGAGGGTAAAGACGGCCCCTCAAACCAGGGCCGACTATGCGTGAAAGGCCGTTTTGGCTTCGATTACCCCTCACATCCGGCGCGGCTCACCCGGCCGCTGATTCGCCGGGAGGGCGTACCCAAGGGGCTCGACCCGGACTTTGATCCGGCCAATCCGTTAACGCACTTTCGAGAGGCAAGCTGGGAAGAGGCATTGGATCTGGCGGCAGGCGGATTAACCCAACTTAAAGCACAACACGGACCGGATGCGCTCGCCGGATTCGGCAGCGCCAAGTGCTCCAACGAAGAAGCCTGGCTGTTCCAGAAGCTGGTGCGCACGGGTTTCGGCTCCAACCATGTTGATCACTGTACGCGGCTATGTCACGCCAGCTCCGTGGCCGCATTGATGGAGTGCCTGGGCTCTGGCGCCGTGACCGCCTCCTTCATGCAGGCGCTCGAGGCAGATGTGGTGATCCTTACAGGCTGCAACCCGGCCGTAAACCACCCGGTGGCCGCCACCTACTTCAAGCAGGCGGCACGAAACGGCACCAAGCTGATCATCATCGATCCGCGGGGCCAGGCGCTGGAGGCCTATGCCTGGCGCAGCCTGCGTTTTTCGCCGGGTGGCGATGTGTCCCTCTTCAACGCCATGCTCAATGTGATCATCAGCGAAAAACTCTTTGACCAGGCCTACGTTGATGCCCACACCGAAGGCTTCGAAGCATTGGCAGCCAGTGTTGAAGGTATGACCCCGGAGGTGATGAGTCCGGTGTGTGGCGTGGCGCCTGAGGTCATTCGTGAAGTTGCCCGAGCCTACGCCGAGGCTGATAGAGCGATGATTTTCTGGGGCATGGGCATCTCCCAACACGTGCACGGCACCGACAACGCCCGATGCCTGATTTCCCTGGCGCTCGCATGTGGCCAGACCGGCCGGCCCGGAACCGGCCTGCATCCATTACGGGGGCAGAACAATGTGCAGGGCGCCTCCGATGCCGGTTTGATACCCATGGTATTGCCTGACTACCAACCGGTGGGGGATGCCCAGCTGCGGGCCGCCTTCGAAGAACTCTGGAGTACCGAACTGGACCCGGAACCGGGGCTCACCGTGGTGGAGATTATGGACGCCATCAAGGCGGGCACCATCAAGGGCATGTACATCCTCGGCGAAAACCCCGCGATGTCCGACCCGGACCTGACCCACGCACGGGCCGCGCTTGCTGCCCTGGAACACCTGGTGGTGCAGGACCTGTTCGTTACAGAGACCGCCCAGTTTGCCGACGTAATCCTGCCTGCCGCCGCCTGGTCGGAAAAGTCCGGCACCGTCACCAACACCAACCGCCAGGTGCAAATGGGCCGTGCCGCACTGGCGCCCCCTGGGGAAGCAAAGCCCGACTGGTGGGTTGTTCAGGAAATCGCCCGGCGTTTCGGGCTGGCCTGGAACTATGCCGGCCCCGAGCAAGTGTTTGAAGAAATGAAGCAGGGCATGCACTCACTGGATCATATCTCCTGGTCTCGCCTGGAGCGCGAGGGATCGGTTACCTATCCATGCCCGGCGGATGACGCCCCGGGCCAGGACGTTGTCTTCTCCGATGCCTTCCCGCGCGCAGGAGGCCGTGCGAGATTCTCACCGGCCAGCCCACTGCCACCGGACGAACCAGTGGATGAGGCCTATCCCATCGTGTTAACCACCGGGCGATTGCTTGAGCACTGGCACACCGGCGCCATGACCCGTCGCAGCCGGGTGCTGGATGAGCGGGAGCCGGAAGCTGCAGCTTACCTGGCACCAGCGGAGCTGGATCGCATGGGCGTAACATCGGGCAATGACATTCAAATTGCCACCCGGCGCGGCACCATTACCCTGACGGCGCTGGCCGATCAGACCATGCCCGAAGGCATGGTGTTCGTCCCCTTCGCCTTTGTGGAGGCGGCAGCGAACGTGCTCACCAATCCGGCCCTGGACCCGTTCGGAAAGATCCCGGAGTTCAAGTATGCAGCCTGCAGGTTGAGCCCGGCGTAGCCTTCCAAGCAAACAGACTCCTCCAGAATGACGTTCTTTGTTGTGCCGCCTCTGTAAAGTTGTCGCGGGTAGTCTAGAATAACGCCAAAATTTCCAGATCTTTCAGGTAGATAAAATGCCAAAGTTTTTGCATACGGCAGACTGGCAGATGGGCCGGGCCTTTACCCGTTTCGAGACCGAAGACGGTGCAGCCCTGGTCGAGGCCCGGTTTGAGGCCATTGAAACGCTTGCTCAACTGGCCAACGAACATCAGTGCGATGCGGTCTTGGTGGCCGGTGACGTCTTTGATGCGCAAACAGTCTCCGATCGCACCATCCGGCGGGTATTCAACGCCACAAAGGGGTTTGCCGGTCCCTGGGTCATGCTGCCAGGCAATCACGACGCCGCCCTGGCAGAGAGCGTGTGGACCCGAGCTCAGCGCCTGGGCGCGGTGCCGGAGAACGTATATCTGGCGCTTCAGCCCGGGGTGATTGATCTTGAACCCCAAGGCCTCAGCATCCTCTGCGCGCCGCTGACGCAGCGCCATACCTACGGCGATCTGACCGAGCCGTTCAGTGGCTACGAAACACCTGAAGGTTTTCCCAGAGTCGGCCTGGCCCACGGTAGCGTCCAGGGCCTGTTGCCGGACGAGATTGATTCAACCAACCCCATCGCGCCAGACCGTGCGGGAGCCAGCAGGCTCGATTACCTCGCCCTGGGCGACTGGCACGGCACCAAACAGATCGATGAACGCACCTGGTACAGCGGGACGCTCGAGCCGGAACGGTTCCGGAACAACGAAGCGGGAAATGCCCTGATCGTTGAAGTTTCCGCGCCCGGCGCAACCCCGAAAGTAACCTCACTCCCAACGGGGCGGTATCAGTGGCACCAGTGGCGGGAAACCCTGGCGGTCCAGTCCGATCTTGAGCAACTACTGGAGCGTTTGAATGCCTTGCCCGAATCCGCCGTTGTTGATCTGCGCCTTGAAGGCTCGGTGACCCTGGCCGGTGAAGAAACCCTGCTAAAGGCTTTGTCGGTTGCCGAAGCGCGATTCCGCAGCCTTCGCTCTGAGCGGAGCGGGCTTCAGCTTGCACCCACGGATGAGGACATCGCGGCCCTGAAAGCGGATGGCTACGTGGGCGAGGTGGTCGAAAGCCTGCGGGAGCGGCAAGAAGGGGCGCAGGACGATGTCGCCCGGGATGCCCTGGCTATCCTGGCGGGTCTGCTCAGGGAGCGGGAACAGGAGGTGGGGCGATGAAGCTGCAGTGTATGCGCATTGAACAGCTGCGCCAGTTCCGCAAACCCTTCGTTCTGGACAACCTGCAACCCGGGCTCAACCTGATTCACGGTCCCAATGAGTCCGGCAAAAGCACGCTGGTACGTGCCATCCGTGCCGCATTTTTCGAACGCTACCGTTCCACGGCCGTAGACGACCTGCGCCCCTGGGGCGACTCCGCTGCGGCTCCCACCATTGAGCTGGAGTTTGAGCAGGACGACCGAACCTGGCACCTCACCAAAAGCTTTCTCCAGCGCAAACGGTGCGACCTGGTTGTCGGCACCGAAACCTACAGCGAAGACGACGCCGAAGAAAAACTGGCCGAATTGCTGGGCTACCAGTACCCGAAACGTGGCGCCAGCAAAGCTGAACACTGGGGCATACCGGGACTGCTGTGGGTGGAACAGGGCACCGGGCAGGACATCGAACAGGCCATAGAGCATGCCGGTGATCATCTGAAGTCTGCCCTGAATTCCATGGTCGGAGAGGTGGCCAGTTCCGGAGGCGACGACCTGATCGAGACAGTTCGCAGCCAGCGGGACACCCTGCTGACCGGAACCGGCAAGCCCCGGGGCGATTACCTGAAGCTGGAAAAAGACCGCGCTCAATATGAACTTGAAATTGAAGAGCTGAAGGAGCGGGTGCATAAATACCAGGAGCAGGTCGACCGGCTTGGAAAACTGGCCCAGGACTATGATCAGGCCGAGGCCGAGCGCCCATGGGAAGACGCCCAGCGCCAGCTAGAGGAAGCCCGGGTGCGCTATCAGCAGGTTGAGCGCCTGGAGCAGCAGCAGAACCAAGAGAAAGCCACGCTTAGCCAGCTGCAGCAAAACCACCGCCTGTTGCAGCAGAACAAGGAACATCTGGAAGGGCTCAGTCGCCAGCTTGAAGGCCGAAAGGCAGAACTGGATCGTGCCGAGCGAGACCTCTCCGTGGCAGAAGCACAAACGCCTGCGGTCACAGGCCGTTTAACCGAAGCCAGAACCACCTATGAGCAGGCGGAAAAGCAACGGAAACTGGCGGGTTTGCTGCAAACTCGGGAGCGGCTGGAGCAGGATGTACGCCGGCTTGAACAACAAAAACAGGCGCTGACCCAGAACCTTGCCAAAGCAAAGGAATACCACCAGCAGCTAGAGCAAGCGAGGCAACAGGCCAGGGAAAACCGCATCGATGCAGAGTTGGTCAAAAAACTGCGAGCAACTGGGAACCAGCTGAACGAAGAAACCATCCGTTCACGGACCATCGCCACCCGATTAAGCTGGCAGCTGGATGCTGGCGCATCACTGACGCTGAACGATGAATCGCTTACCGGACAAGGTGAGCAGCAGCTTCTGGACGAATCGACCCTGGTTATTCCGGGCGTGGGCATCCTGGGCATCACGCCGGGCGGGGAAGAGCTGGCCAGCACACGAAGGAAGCTTAAAGCCCTTGAGGAAGGTCTGGACGAACAGCTGAAGACTCTTGGTGTGGAATCAGTGCAACTGGCGGAGGATCGTCTTTCCGCCTTTGAAAGTGCTGGAAGAGCCGTCAAGCATGCCGACGAGCTGTTTAAATCTCTGGCGCCGGCAGGCCTTGAGCGACTTGTCTCCGACCAGAGCGAGGCGGAGGGGGAGCTGGAGAAAGCCAAAAAACAACTGGAAGCCACTCCCAAACCGAATCCGCAAGAGAATGTGCCGGCCCTGGAAGAAGCGGAGGCGGCGTTCACCCGGGCTGGCAGCGCATTGGACAAGGCCGAATCCGATGAGCGCGCGCATCAGTCCCGTCTGTCTGCCCTGAAACAGGCCCGGGACAACGCCAAAACCGAATGGCAGCGGCTGGCGGATGAAGAGAAGAGCCCGGAACGGCAACAGCAACTTCGCCAGATAACCACCGACTTGACGACCATCGAGAAACAGCAAGCTGAACTGGAAGCCAGCCTTGAGCGCCGGGAACGGGAAATCCGCGATGCCCGCCCGGAGTTTCTCCGGCAGGATATCGAGCGCTACCAGAATGCGGTCAACCAACTGCGCCAAACCCAGGAAAACCGGGGCCGCGAACTCCGAGATATCAAAGTCAGGTTGGAAGCCTGGGGCGCAGAAGGGCTGGAAGAACAGCTCAACGAGAAAGAGGCGGAGTACGATCAGTACAATCGCCGCTATCAAGAACTGCATCGCCGCGCCCAGGCGCTGGACCTGCTGCTGACCCTGCTCACCGAAAAGCGCCAGGCCCTGACACGTCGACTCCAGGCGCCGCTGCAGAAACACCTGAACCACTACCTTTCAGTGCTGTTTCCGGAAGCTTCGCTGGAAGTGGACGAACAGCTACGGCCGGGCACCTTCAGCCGTGGCACCGAGCTTGGACTGATCACCGAACTGAGCTTTGGTGCCCGGGAACAGATGGGACTGATCAGCCGTCTGGCCTACGCCGATCTGCTGAGGGAAGCCGGAAGGCCGACGCTGGTCATCCTGGACGACACCCTGGTGCACAGTGACAGCGACCGCCTGGAAGATATGAAGCGCATCCTGTTCGATGCGGCCAGCCGGCATCAGATATTGCTGTTTACCTGCCATCCAGGGAACTGGAACGACCTTGGTGTACCACCTATTGACCTCCAGAGCTTGAAGGTTCAGGCAGTTCCACAGGCATGAGTAGCGACGCCAAGCAGTGCTTTGCAAGTTACGGACGGCTGACCGGCAAGCTGGATATTCGGTTGTGGCTGTCCAGTGCGTCCACAATGTGGAAGTGCTCGATCTCTCTGGTGTATTGTAAGGCTACACAAAAACCGCTTGAGGCCTCTTCAGGCCAGAAAAGATCACGTTCGTGTCCAACACCGCAGTCCGTTACCTCACCATGCTCAGGATGGTTCCGCGTTTTCCAAAGTCGATCACAACCACTGAGCTTGCCTAAAGGCTTAAGGGCATGATTTTGCGGTGACTATGCGCTCAATCCAGCGGGATCTGGAGAAGCTGAGTACTGACGTCCCGCTGTTGGTGGATGAGACGACCCGGCCATTTCACTGGTCTTTGCAGCGGGATGCCACCATGGACATTATCCCCGCTCTGGACTTGCCAGCCGCGCTGACATTTGAGCTGGCCCGAGCCTACCTCAGCCCCATGCTACCGCCGCGGGCGCTGTCCTATCTAAAGCCTCATCTCGATGAAGCTCACCGCACCGTGCTACGGGAAAAAAATTCGCTGGGACAGTAGCTAGATCGGGTCCGGGTCATCAACCGCGGGCCGGGGGGGCCAGCGACCAGGAATCGATGCGGATGTTCTGGAAACAGTGACGGAAGCACTGTTGCGGGAATGCCAGTGCAAACTGAAGTACCAGGCCCGCAACTGGCGGGAGCCAGAAGAAATTGTAGTCCAGCCATTTGGTCGAATCTCCGCTGGGCTTCGATCAGCTGACAGAGGATATTGATGACAGCACTTTCGAAACGTCCGTAACCGTCGGTGACACCCAGGACCTGCGGTGGTAGTTGGTTGCTCAGGCTGTTCATTGCGATATTCTGGAACCAGTTTGTCTGAGGAGCGAGATCGAGGAAATCCTGTCGAAAGGTCTCAAGAGAACTCGTGGCCACTGTACCGGACGGGGACGTGCTGGTGGATGCGGGGGCTGATTTTTCTATCCTGGAGAGCAGGCGAGCCTGTAATCGATAGCAATGGCTCGATGGCCAGAAAAACCTGTCGGGAGGATCGCGGCTTTCATGGAAATCCGACATGTTAGGGGTTAACGTCATTCTACCGGATTTAGTTAGATTGCGAGATATAAGGAATGCCGGTGGCCACAGCGCCGTTCTTCTGGAAGTCATCAATGTGGGACGTACACGATGCAGCAGACCGGAATTTACGAGCAGCTTATTACCCGGCTCGTAGAAAACAGATTGGACCGGAAACAATTTTACGTAGGTGAGCGCCAGCTTAGCAGTGTGGAAGCATCTGTATGGTTGTCACGATTCCTGACTAACATTCTGGAGTTCGCTATTGGGTCGGTGCCTTCGGGCGATAACCGACTTCAGGAGCAAATCGAGTTATCGAATCAGTTGCTGATGTGGCTCAAGGGGAAGGTGCAGGATGATGGGTTTCTGGATGAGAACCTCCTCGATAGCCAAGGAAAGATCCTCACCGCGCTTTATGAGCTGGAAAACCCGGTTGCTTCGAACCTGAAGCAGTATGTTGAAGACGTTTTCCCGCTCACAGGACTCACACAGAGTGAGTTATTTTCAGGCAGTAATGCTGGCTTGTCACTGGAGTCAGAGCTAAAGCGCGAGATTTTGTCAGCGGACCGGATATACTGGTTGGTCTCATTCATCAAATGGGCCGGAATTCGGATATTCCGGAAAGAACTGGAAACCTTCACCACGAGTGGACGCGAACTCAAAATCATCACCACATCCTATATGGGAGCCACGGATGCCAAAGCCGTGGAGTACCTGGCCAGTCTGCCTAACACTGAGGTGAAGCTGAGCTACAACATCGAACGTGAAAGGCTGCACGCAAAAAGCTATTTGTTTTTACGGAATACGGGCTTTCATACCGGTTACATTGGTTCGTCGAATCTGTCTCGGTCGGCGCTGACCAACGGTCTTGAGTGGAACCTGAAGATCACCTCTCAGGAAATTCCGCACATTATCAACAAGTCCCTCAGTACCTTCGAGACCTATTGGGCATCGGATGAGTTCGAATGGTTTGATGGAGAGGCTGAGAGTACAGAAAAGCTAAATCGTGCGCTTAGGCAGCAAAAAGGATTGGACGATGCTGGTATCGCCCACTATTTCGAGATCACGCCGTTCGCGCATCAGAAGGATATTCTCGAGCAACTGTCTGTTGAGAGGGACATGCACCAGCGTTTCCGCAACCTGGTGGTGGCGGCCACAGGCACGGGAAAGACTCTGATCTCGGCCTTTGATTTTCACCGATTCCTCAAGGCGAAGCCAAATGCCCGCTTTCTTTTTGTGGCGCATCGAGAAGAAATTCTAAGGCAGGCCCGCGAAGCATACCGTGGAGTACTGCGTAACAATACATTCGGTGAGCTCTGGGTCGGCGGTCATTTGCCTGAGCACTACCGCCAATTGTTCGTCTCGATCCAGGCGCTTAACAACCAGCTGGCTCAGCTCAACCTGACCGAAGACTACTACGACTACATCGTTATTGATGAGGTGCATCATATCGCCGCATCCAGTTACCGAGCAGTACTTGGCCACTTCTCGCCTGAGATACTCATGGGGTTAACAGCGACACCTGAACGGCACGATGGGGGCGATATCCTGAGCGATTTTGGAGGTGTGATTGCCGCTGAACTCCGCTTGCCAGAGGCGATTAATCGCCGCCACCTTTGCCCCTTCCAATACTTTGGGATAGACGATGATACTGACCTGCGCACCATCCCGTGGAATCGCGGCCGCTACGATGTTGTTCAGCTAACCAACCTTTACACACACAACCAGAACCGCGTGGAAAAGATCCTGCGCAGCTTGCGGGAGATCGCCACTGATATCGATAGCATGAAAGCCTTGGCTTTCTGTGTGAGCCGCGCTCACGCCAACTTTATGGTGTCCCAGTTCCTGCTGAAGGGCATCAAAGCGGATGTGCTTACCAGCGACAACGCTCATGAACGCCACCAAAAACAGCAAGCCCTTCGATCAGGGCAAATCCACGTTCTGTGCGTGGTTGATATCTTCAACGAAGGCATCGACATCCCAGAAGTGGACACCCTGTTGTTCCTGCGCCCTACCGAGAGCCTGACCATCTTCTTGCAGCAGTTGGGTCGCGGCCTACGTTTGGCGGATGGCAAAGAGTGCTGCACGGTTTTGGACTTCGTGGGTAACTCCCGTCCTGAGTATGATTTTGCCAACAAGTTCAGAGCTTTGGTGGGCAAGTCTGAACGCTCAATTACTGATGAGTTGAAACAGGGCTTTCCCCGTGCGCCGTTGGGCTGCCGGATTGAGCTTACCAAGAAAACCCAGGAAATGGTGCTGAGCAACATACGCCAGGCCACTCTTACAATGAATCGGTTGGTATCCCTGGTACGTCAATTTCCGCAGCATTCTGCTCAACCTCTCACGCTGAAAAACTTTCTAACGCATCATCCTCACATCGACCTGAACGAGCTATATAGGCGCGGTAGTTGGGAAGAACTGGTCAGCAAAGCCAAAGACGAGAATGTTGCGGATGAGTCATTGTTTAAACTAGTGAAGAAGGCCATCTACAACCGGGTACTCATCTGTGATGATCACCAGTACCTGCTGTTCCTCAAAAGGCTCTGCCAGTCAGGGTTTCGCTGGGACAATACCGATAATCGCCAGGCTCTGATGTGCCATTACGATTTCTGGCAGAAAGCAGGACCGGAGTTGGAGTTTCAGTCGCTTGCCCAGAGCCTCGCTGAGCTCCGTAAGTCCCGAGTAGACCAGGAACTCGTGGACGTACTCGAGTGGAAAATGGCAAAAACCAGGCACGAGCAGCCGGCCATGCCGGAACTGCCGGACATACCGCTGCGACTTCACGCCCGTTATTCTCGGGAGCAAATTCTGGTTGGGTTTGGTGCTACGACATTCGAGCACCAGCCGCCCTCTCGGGAAGGTGTTTACGTCATTCAGGAGCAGAATATCGAGCTGCTTTTCGTCACCTTAGACAAGAATGAGAAACAGTTTTCCCCGACCACCATGTATAACGACTACGCCATAAATGAGCAGCTGTTCCACTGGCAGTCGCAAAATAGCGCACGGCCAGACAGGGGGAAGGGGAAGGAATACATCAAGCACCGAGCCCTCAATAAGCGCCTGTTCCTGTTTGTGAGAGAGCAATCGAAAGATGTGTACGGTCGCACGATGGGATTTGTGAATTATGGCGAGGTTGAGTACATGTCACACGCCGGCTCACAGCCCATGAGTATTACTTGGAAACTCAGGACGTCGATGCCGAGTTTTATGTGGCAGCAGGCAGCGAAGCTGGCAGTGGCATGAGCTACACCCCCTACAACCAAAACGCCCAAAAGTTCTTCAGCCAGTATCAGTCCCTGACCTTCGAACAGGTTCATCACGATTGGGTATCTTTCCTTGGTGATAAGTCAGGCCTTGGTCTGGATGTCGGCGCAGGCAGCGGTCGCGATTCCAGTGCCCTTGCAGTGCGGGGTTGGGATGTTGTCGCGGTAGAGCCCGCTGCTGGCTTACGGGAGTTGGGGCAGGGCGCTACTCGCAATCAGTGCATTCACTGGATAGACGATCAATTACCCGACCTTGGTAAGATCCGGAAGCTGAGCTATCGCTTCGATCTGATTCTTGTCTCCGCCGTTTGGATGCATATTCCTCCATCCGATCGTGAGCGTGCTTTTCGAATCCTGACTGAGCTTTTGGCACCCGGTGGAATGCTGGTGATTACGCTTCGTCATGGGCCCGGTGATGGCGAACGAATTTTTTACGATGTCAGCAGGGACGAGCTGGAGGGTTTTGCCAAACGCCGAGCACTGATCCCGCTGCCGTTGCCGGTCGGGCGCAAGAAGGATGAGCTCCAGCGGAACGCAGTTTCCTGGGAGACTCTGGCTTTTCGATTGGCGGACGACGGCACAGGCGCATTGCCGACAGTCCGCCACATCATCGTTAATGATAATAAGTCTTCGACTTACAAGCTGGGTTTGCTGCGAACCCTTGTCCGGATTGCTGACGGTGCGCCTGGCTTGGCGCTTAAACGTACCGATGACTGGGTGGATATTCCGCTCGGTGCGGTCGGGCTTTTCTGGATTATGCTTTATCATCCCCTGGTTCTTCGGCATCAACTGAGGCAAGCGCCAGGAATTCGTGGCTATGGCTTCGCCACGGACGATTTCTTCAACCTGCAGAGTTTCACGCCTCTGGATTTCAGAGTAGGTATGTCGCTGTCGGCGGATGTTGCTCCGGTAGTCCTGCGCGCTATCCGGGACGCTTGCTCGACCATTCTCAAGAACCCCGCACATTTTACGACCTGGCCTGGCAGCAACCGCCCGATATTCGAGGGCGGAGCGGCCAGGATGACCATCAAGAAGGCGCCCGTGCGTTTGGACAAAGCAACGCTTTCCCGGTTCGGTACCTTCCGGGTTCCTTCATTTCTCTGGGATGCATTTAGTCGCTATGCGTGCTGGATTGAGCCTGCGATCGTTAATGAATGGATCGATTTGATGGGTAGCTGGGATCTGCGTTATTCCATGGATGTCTATCATCGTGGTTTAAAGTGGGTTGAAGGTCGGCGCGATACGTCAACTGTTCGTCAAATGATCGACCAGCAGCTCGAGAATGGTAGGGTCGAGTGCGTATGGACGGCCCAAAATCTCAAAGCGAAGCGGTTTGACGTCGACCACTGTTTTCCGTGGTCACGATGGAACAACAACGATCTCTGGAATCTGATGCCAGCGACTCATACGGCTAATGCCTCGAAATCCGAAAAACTGCCTGGGGACTTGCTGCTCAAAGAGGCACGCCCTCGAGTAGTGAGCTGGTGGGAACAAGCCATAGTGGGAACGTCTCGTGAGGAGCAGTTCTTCTCCGAAGCTGAGGCCTCGCTACCATTGCTGGGGCAGGAACGAACAGTCGAAGGCGTTTTTGAGGGGATGCTTCAGCAGCGATTGCGGCTGAAAACTAATCTTCAGCTGGCAGAGTGGTTAGGCGCGTTATAACGCTCTATTCATGCCATGGTTTCTTAAACGGAACAAAGTGTTGATTCCCATAGAACCGGTGCAATGAGACCTTAGATCGTAATTTGAAAGCGGACGATTCTAAAACCATCAGGATGATGCCATGCCCCAATCGCCCCTCGTCCAACCCCTGAAGCTCCCCTGCGGAGCAGTTCTGCCCAACCGTATTACCAAGGCTGCCATGACCAAGGGGCTCGCAGACGATCAGCTACACGCCACCCACCGCCATGAAACCCTTTATCGACGCTGATCCGCGCCTGGGTATCCTCAAGGCTGTTGGGGCACATGTGAAGGATGAACTGAGCCGGGCCCAAAGGGTAAAGAAGGCTCGGCCTACCTCAAGATGATTCTCTGGATCGAGCGGGGAATAAACCGGGTGATAAATTCGGCAGCGTAGGTCTGTGGTGTAACCAGATACCGAGGCTTGGGGCGTGTCGCCTCAGCGGCGCTGTAAATCTTTTTCACGACGTCTGATGCGCTGGCTGTAAAGGGCTTGATTCTGGCGCCTGGCGCGAGCGCCACCTCCATTGCTTTGTACTTTTCCCGGTGCACGGCGCTTGCCCGGCCAAGCAAGGGCTGCAAAGCGGCCAGGGCATGCTCTCTGAACCGGGTCACCACGGGGCCGGGGAGTACAAGCGAGACGCTTTCCAGGCTGTTGCTGGCCTGTTCATCAAACCAGAAGCTTTCATGGGCCGTGTTCATCGCGGATTTGGCGGCACAGTAAGCGCCTTTCATTTTCTGGGGGGCGATGGATAGAACAGAGCTAACCGCGATGACCCGGAAGGGTGTGCCGTGTTGTTCGCCGAGTCTCAGGCAGACGGCAGCCAGCTTGATGGGGCCGAATACGTGGGTGCTGAACTGCTTTTGCCACATGGATTCGGACAGGTCGCGAAGCGCTCCGAACTGCCCGTAACCGGAGTTGTTGACTAGGATAACTCGCTCGGCGCCCGCGATTTCGGTGTCCAGAGCGCCCGCAAGCCCTTCAATCTGCTCAAAGGACTCGAGATCCAGCGCTAGCTCCAGATCGGCTGACTCGACGCCGGTTGGCTGTCGGGATAGGGCGATTACCCTGTAGCCTTTCCGGGCAAAGACGGCGCAGGCTTCACGGCCAATTCCTGCGCTGGCACCGGTTATCAGAGCGAGTTTGGTCATCGGATTAATCTCCAATCCTGCATCCACAGCAGAAATTCACCAGCCTGCTGCCTGGAAACGAAAAGGCTGACTGAAGCAAGGTCCTCAAGATCCAATGGCTCGCCCTTAGTGTCGAACGTCACCAGGATAGGGTTGCCACGGCTGATAGTGTACGTGTCTTTCATTGACTTACCTTCACTCGCTTTGCAAAGAGTCAGGTTAACATTCTGGATTAAAAATCCCCGATACAGTAGGCGCCTGATGGCGTTACACTAATTGTCAAACCTACGTTACAAAACACTGTTCAGAGTGATTGTGGTGAGCTGTTGAACGACTACCTCGAGAAAATCCTCCGTGGCCAGCCCATTAACTATGAAGCTTTCCTGAAGAAACTGCCGGAGGCGTTTCGGCGCCGCCA
Source organism: Marinobacter sp. UBA3604 (assembly GCF_002375325.1). Taxonomy (NCBI): domain Bacteria; kingdom Pseudomonadati; phylum Pseudomonadota; class Gammaproteobacteria; order Pseudomonadales; family Marinobacteraceae; genus Marinobacter; species Marinobacter sp. UBA3604. Next base: position 43,887 of record NZ_DFMB01000019.1, on the reverse strand, counting down.
TAGGAAGTTGTTTGCGACGGAAAAGGTGAAAACCAACCGTTGGCTTGTCACGATCCTGAATGAAACCGCTTTCACGGAGCTGCAGGATGTGACGCAAACGCCGGTAAGCCGGGTAGACGCCGCAAAAAAGGGTAACTCTCATCGCCATGGCACCGAGGTCAGTTTTCTTCTCGTTTACCATCAGGGGTTGGCGCACAGCCGGCCGGACGTAGTCGTTATTGGAACAGAATTCGTGGATATGGGGTTTCATCAAGCCCGGTCGGTGCTGGTGGTAGAGAACGAGCGGAATTTCTACCAGTATTCGCAGATGCTCGATTTTGCCAGCGAAACACTGGGTAGGCGCCTGGAACTTGCGAAGTGTGATGTGGTGTTGGGTGGTGGCAATCGGGTTACCCGGGGCGCGATTCTTGACTGGTTGCAGGGCTATGAAGAAGTATTCTGCGCATTCGATTATGATGCGGGTGGTCTGCAAATGTTCTCGACGATCGCAGCCTCTCTTGGTAACAAAGCCACATTTGTTCAGCCGCCCGACTGGCAGCCATGGCTGGCGCGGTTCCGCAATATACCGGACACCACCGAACGGTTCACCAGGGCGATATCGTTGGCAGAGGGGCTTGGTTTTGTGCCCCTGGCAGAGGCCTTCAGGGCAACCGGCAAATTCATGGAACAGGAGATGATTCTGGATGAGTGACTCCCAGGGGAGCCCAGGCAATTTCAATTTTGGTATTCGCCGTCTGGTATTGGTGGATTCTGCTGGCTTCTGTTACGTGGAAATTCCGGTGGACAACCACGGCCTGATCCTGGGCCCGGGCAATCTGGGTAAGTCCAGCCTGCTGAATTCGCTGCGGCTGTTTCTGTTGCCGGAAAATAACTTTAAAAACAGTCGCAAGAAATTCGCTTTCCGCAATGCCAGCGCCGGCAGTTTCTATTCCAACGAGGAAAGCTAACAGCATTACTTTCCCAGCCAGTTCAGTTTCCTGATCATGGAGGCCGAGAACCCGGCGGGAGTGCATTGCCAGATCCTGTATCGGGACAGCGCTAGTCAGCTCAGCTATGGACGCGCTTTCGTGCCGGTGGGTTATGACCAGTTGCGGCCGCTGTTCTGGAATGGGAATGATGAGGACGGAATCGGCCAGGCGGTGCCAGAGCTGACTTTTAGCCGCGTGTCAGAGACACTGAAAAAACACTCCAAAGAAACCCGGCTGGTGAATGACCCGGCCAAACTCAAACAGATGCTGTACAGCAGCGAGCTGATGAACGCTGATGCCGTACGCTATTCCGTGCTGCCTTTGGGTGAGTCCGACGAGCGCCGGGTGCAGTCTCTGCGCACGCTGATTCTGCTGTTGTTTGAAATGAAGGCGGACGATCAGGCCATGTCCAATGCGGTGGCCAGCATTATCGAGGCAGAGGGTTGGCAGACAAACGTGAAAAATAGCCCAAAAACACTCCCAACCTATTGAACTACCGTTTTTTTGGTCACCCGAACCCGAGTTCATGTCATTCTGACCGATAAAAGTAACTCAGCCTTGTTGTCGGCCCCGCAGACTCTACTCGACTGGGGACTGACCTTAGCGGATGCGGATTGGCTGGAAGACGCCGTGCCGAAGACCCGGCTGATGTCGAGTGAAGATGCTACGGTGTTGTGGGGCGCTCGGCACCAGCTTTTTAAAAGCCGGTCGCCGGTCACAACAGACAGCAAGGGTGTCTGCCAGGGCGACAATACGCTGAGGGCCTCCGGTCTCTGAAGAAGCGAGGAGTTACCTGTCTCAGTGAAAGGAGAAGTTCCTTAGCTGGCCTCGGAATCCGCGTGATGTTGCCTATTGATCTGGTGCAAACCTGGCTAATGTGTAACTGACGCTTGTCTATATGATTAGCTTGCGATTTACTGTTACTGAATCGTCAATAGCAGGACAGTGACATGGCCCCGCACTCCCCTCGAGATCAGTTTCCTCTCACCAATGCCCGGGTAGCAAGGCGCTGGCGTAAGTTGTTGGATGAGCGCCTGAAAGATTTGGGGGTTACCCAAGCTCGCTGGTTCACCATGGTCTGCCTGCAGCGTGGTGGTGGAGGATTGACCCAGCGGGAGTTAGCCCGCTTGATGACCATCGAGAATCCGACATTGGTCCGCCTGCTTGACAGCCTCGAGGAGCAGGGTCTGATTGAGCGCCGGCCCAGTGAGCGTGATCGGCGCGCCAGGCTGCTTTATCTTACCAATGCCGGTGAGCACTTTATGAGCGAACTGAATGAGCGGGCGAATGTCTTGCGAGAGGAGATGCTGAAAGGCATTGAAAATACCGACCTGGAAGTCGCCCTGCGTGTTTTTGAGCGGGTTATGGAAAATTCCGCCAACCTCAAAAATTCCTGAATCCGAGACATTTTTCAGGCAGCGAGCGAGAAGATTAGAACTGGAGCGTTCTGCACATTACACCGTTGCAGGACAATTCCATCACGGCTAGCTGTCAATCATTACTTGTGTTACGTTTAGTTTATACTGAACAGATTGAACAAGTTGTGCGGACAGCCGTCTCATCATTTCTGGCCGGCGACCAAAAAGTCGCCGTACGGAAGGTATGTCAGCATCCGGGAGCAAGTTCTTTTACATCCGGTTCAACCCAGCTTTGACAGAGGAATCTTCAGTGAAATCTGGATGTTGCAGAAAGCGTTACCGGAATTGGTGCTCAGGTCTGTTGCTGGGTTCTCTTGTGACATCAGCTTCCGCTGAAGGCCTGCTGTCCCTGAAAGTGGAAAACGATGCGTTTTCCGCCGGCGGCGATGGTCAATATACCAACGGCGTAGAGGTGATCTGGGCCTTTGAGCCCGCCGATCAACACTGGACCCGTCGTCTTGCGGATATTATTCCGGGCTGGTCTGGCAGTAGTCTTGCCGGCGCAACGTACCGGCTGGGGCAACAGATGTATACGCCGGAAGATATAGAGGTTGAAGCGCTTATTAAAGATGACCGTCCCTATGCCGGCCTTTTGTTTGGCGGGGTTTCGCTACTGAGCGAAAGGGAGCACGGTGGCTTGCGTTTGGCAGACAGCCTGCATATCGACGTGGGCATCGTAGGCCCGGCCTCCGGCGCTGAGGTGGGTCAACGAAATTTCCATGAACTTATTGCGGCAGACAAGCCGAGGGGTTGGGATAACCAGCTTGATAACGAGCCAGTTATCAATTTCGGTTATGAACGTGCCTGGTTTATGAAGCAAAACTTCTCTGGGCTGACCATTGAATATGGGCCGTCTGCCGGGTTTGCGCTCGGCAACCTGTATACCTACGCTTCCGGCGGCCTGGGGTTTCGTTTGGGAGAGGGGCTTGAGCGTAGTTTCGGCATTCCGTCAGTCGCTCCTGCACAAGGCGGGCAATCCTCTTTTCGGCGGGATCAGGGCTTTAGCTGGTACGTCTTCGCTGCCGTTGAAGGGCGCTATATGGCACACAACCTGCTGCTCGACGGCAACAGTTTCGAGGACAGCCACTCCGTTGATAGTCGCGAATGGGTTGGCGACGCCCAGGTGGGTGCGGCATTGACCTGGGATCGCTGGCAGATCGCTTACACCTACCTGTGGCGAAGCGAAGAATTCAAGGAAAAGGACGGCGTCGATCAGTTTGGATCGATCGTTCTGTCTACCTGGTTATAAACGAAGGCATGGATCGAACGGTTTTTGAGTCTTTGGCCCATTCAGAGGTTAGTTATATGGAAACAGAGAAGAGTTTGATGGTGCGTCTATTTGGGGCCCGCATGCTGCCCATGTGGTTGGCGGTTCTTTTGCTGGCTGGTTGTGACAACTCCTCCGGTCAGACAAAGGCTGAACGGTCTGCGCCGCCGCCTCCAGAAGTCGGCGTTGTTGAGGTGCAGCCGCAGCGTGTGAATCTTTCAATGGAACTGCCGGGCAGAACCGCCGCTTACCGTATCTCGGAAGTGAGGCCGCAAGTCACGGGCATTTTGCAGGAGCGCTTGTTTGAACAGGGCGCCCAGGTCAAAGCAGGTGAGGTCCTCTACCAGATCGACCCCAACCGATACCGTGCTGCCCATCAGCGGGCCCAGGCAGAACTGGAGCGCGCACAGGCCGAATTGCGACAGGCGCAGCGGGAGTGGGCACGTACGTCAGACTTGTTTGAGAAGAATGCGGTCAGCAAGCGTCAACGTGATGAAGCGCTATCGGCCTTGGAGGCAGCCCGGGCGGATGTCTCCCGATCCCAGGCGATGCTCGAAACGGCGGGTATCGAGCTGGCGTATACCGAGGTCAAGGCTCCCATCGCCGGGCGCATTGGCCCGACACTGTACACGGAGGGTGCGCTGGTGACCGCCAATCAACCCCAGATCCTGGCGCGCGTTGTGCAGCTTGATCCCATGTATGTCGATATTCAGCTACCGGTCGAAAAACTGGCTCGAATTCGGTCGTCTCTGAAGGAGGGCGCGGCTTCTGAGGCCGGCCCAAATGAAGCCGAGACTGTTTTGTTGCGCGAAGACGGCACCCCCTATCCGCATAAGGGACGCGTTGACGTTACGGATGTAACCGTCAACCAAAGCACCAGTTCTGTCACGGTGAGAGCCGTCTTCCCCAATCCGGACGAAGACCTTCTGCCTGGAATGTACGTGCGCGTTCGTCTGAGTGAGGGAGTTCGGGAGAACGCCATTCTGGCGCCGCAGCAGGGCGTGAGCCGTAATCCGCAAGGAGAGGCCACCGCGTTGCTGGTCAACCCGGAGGGTGAAGTTGTCGCCCGCCAGTTAGAGGCAGAGCGGGCCATTGGTGCATTCTGGCTGGTGGAGAAGGGGTTGGAACCGGGAGATCGTCTCATCGTCTCCGGTCTGCAGAAGGTTAGGCCAGGAGCCAAGGTGAAGCCGGTTGCCGCAGATATTCCATTACATCCCACCCAAAACCAGCAAGCCAGTGGCACGAATAGTCCGAAGAAGAACGCCTCCGACGAGGAGGGCCCCGCACAATGATCAATTTCTTCATTTCCAGGCCCGTTTTTTCCTGGGTTCTGGCCATTGTCGCCATGCTGGCGGGTATCATGGCGATCTTCGTTTTGCCGGTCCAGCGGTATCCGTCGGTGGCACCGCCGGCGGTGGAAATTCAGGCCGATTATCCTGGCGCCTCGGCGGACACCGTGTCCAATACGGTGGTTCAGGTCATTGAACAAGAGATGACCGGCCTCGACAATCTGCTCTATATGGGGTCGACAGCGGATTCCTCAGGCCACGCTACGGTTACTCTCACCTTTGCGGCGGGCACCGATCCGGACATTGCCCAGGTCCAGGTGCAGAACAAGCTCAAACTGGCGGAACCGCGACTCCCGGAAGTGGTGCGCCAGCAGGGGATCAGCGTCGAGAAATCCAGCACCAGCTTTCTGATGGTAATGGCATTCGTCTCTACCGACGGTCGTCTCAGCAAGCTGGATATCGCCGATTTTATCAGCTCCGAGTTAGCCGAACCCATCGGACGGGTAACCGGTATCGGCAGCGTGCAGGTTTTCGGCTCTGAATATGCGATGCGGATTTGGCTGGACCCTTCGGCGTTGACCAATTACGGCCTGACCGTCGCCGACGTGAGCGCCGCCATCGAGGCGCAAAACGCCCAGGTCACCGCCGGTCAGCTCGGCGGGCTGCCCGCAGTCGAGGGCCAGCAGCTCAATGCCACGGTCACCGCCCAGACCTTGCTCACCTCAACCGAAGAGTTCCGCAACATCCTGCTCAAGAGTATGCCCGACGGGTCCCGGGTGCGCCTGGGGGATGTTGCCCGCGTTGAGCTGGGCGGCGGTGCAGTCCAGATTGACACTTTCTACGATGGCGAGCCGGCTGCCGGCCTTGGCATCAATCTGGCGCCGGGTGCCAACTCGCTTGCGGTCACAGAGGCTGTTAAAGCGCGGCTCCAGGAGCTCGAGCCCTATTTTCCCGAAGGGGTGGAGATTCGGTACCCCTACCAGACGGCCCCTTTCGTGGAGGCCTCCATCGACGCGGTGGTCACAACCATCATCGAGGCAATCGCCCTGGTGGTCCTGGTCATGCTCGTATTTCTCCAGAGTTGGCGGGCTACCCTGATACCAGCGATCGCAATCCCGGTGGTGCTGCTGGGCACGTTTGCGATCATGGCGGCCTTCGGCTTTTCCATCAACATGCTCACTCTCTTCGGTCTCGTATTGGCGATCGGCCTTCTGGTGGATGACGCCATCGTGGTGGTGGAGAACGTCGAGCGGGTGATGCATGAGGACGGCCTGGGCCCGATGGAGGCGACGCGTAAGTCCATGGGGCAGATTGCCAGCGCGCTGATTGGCATCGGTGTGGTGCTGTCTGCTGTTTTTATTCCGATGGCCTTCTTTCCGGGCTCCACGGGGGCCATCTATCGACAGTTTTCTTTGAGTATTGCCGGTGCCATGGTGCTTTCGGTGCTGGTGGCTCTGATTCTGAGCCCCATGCTGTGTGGTCGGATACTCAAGCCCACGCACGAAAGAACCTTGCTGCAAAAGCTGTTCGGCTGGTTTGAAGCAGGCCTGGGGCGACTGACCCGGGGCTATGTCCGGCTGGTTGGCCATACGGCGCGCCACGCCTGGCTCTACACATTGGCGTTCCTGGGCATCGTTGTCCTGGTGGCCGTTCTCTTTGTGCGGTTGCCCGGCGGGTTCCTGCCCGCGGAGGACCAGGGGTTCGTCGTGTTGCAGTATCAGTTGCCCTCCGGTGCGACCCAGCAGCGCACAATCGATACCATTGAGGTTATCGAAGATTACCTTATGGAGCAGGATGAGGTGCAGGGCCTCTTCACAATCGCGGGTTTCAGCTTCGCTGGCCGGGCGCAGAACGCGGGACTGGCGTTCGTCAATCTCAAGCCATGGAGTGAGCGCGATCCCGAGACGCAAAGCGCCGGCGCCATCATTCAGCGGGCGAACCGGGCGCTTGCCGGGCTGGTGCGTGATGGGCGGGCTTTTGCTTTCAATTTGCCACCGATACCGGAATTGGGGCAGGCCCTGGGCTTTGAATTGCGCTTACAGGATCGGGGTGCCATCGGGCATGAAGCGCTCATGGCAGCGCAAGGTCAATTGCTGCAGTTGGCGGCCGAAAGCCCCGTGCTGGCGAGTGTGCGTCCCAACGGTTTGGCGGACAATCCCCGCTACAAAGTGGACATTGATCACGAAAAGGCACAGGCCCTTGGCATAGAGTTGTCCGAGATCAGTCGACTTCTGTCGGTGACCTGGGGCTCGCAATACGTTAACGATTTTCTCCATGAGGGGCGGGTCAAGCGGGTCTATGTTCAGGGTGATGCCCCTTTCCGGATGCTGCCTGAGGATTTTGAGGCGTGGTATCTGCGAGCCGCTAACGGAGAGATGACCCCGTTGAGCGAAGTGACGAACGGACGCTGGGAGTATGGCTCACCGCGCCTTGAGCGTTTCAACGGTGTTCCGTCCCGCCAGATTCAGGGTGAGCCGGCACCGGGGTACAGTACCGGTGAGGCCATGGCGGAGGTCGAACGTTTGATCGCTCAACTCCCGGACGGTGTGGCCGGAGCCTGGAGCGGCCTGTCCTATCAGGAGCGCCAGGCCGGTGCCCAGGCATCCCTGCTTTACGCGCTGTCGGCACTGGTGGTGTTTCTGGCGCTCGCCGCGCTCTACGAAAGTTGGACCATACCCATTTCCGTGATGCTGGCGGTGCCCTTGGGCGTACTCGGGGCGGTACTTGCAGCGATGGTTCGCGGGCTTCCTAACGACGTCTTCTTCCAGGTTGGCATTCTGACCACCGTTGGTGTGACTGCGCGCAACGCTATACTTCTGGTGGAGTTCGCCCGAACACTCGAGGAGCAGGGAATGAAGCTGATTGAGGCAACCAAGGAAGCGGCGCGAGTGCGCTTGAGGCCGATTCTGATGACATCGGTTGCTTTCGGCATGGGTGTGTTGCCGCTTGCTTTCGCCAGTGGAGCCGGTGCAACCACCCGTATTGCGATAGGAACGGCGGTTCTCGGCGGCATGATTTCGGCAACGATACTGGCGACGTTCTTTATTCCACTGTTCTATGTGGTGGTCCGCCGTATCACGGATTTTCTGAGTGGCTCCAGAGACCAGGATGACTCGGCTGCGGCCGCTCCCGGACGTGCAGACGGAGGTGTGGCTGATGACCGTTAAGGTATTGCTGGCCACTGTGATGGCGTTGTCACTTGGTGGCTGCTCACTCGCGCCGACTGTTGAGAAACCCGAGCCGTCGGTGCCGGAAAACTGGTCTTCCGCACGACTTTCGGCGAACGAGAAACTCCCCCTGGATTGGTGGCGTGGCTTTGGCGATCCGGCGCTTGTCACCCTTGTTGAAGAGGCGCTTGGTGCCAACAGCGACCTGCAACTTGCTGCTGCCAGGGTCGCCGAAGCACGGGCGCGCCTTACCGGGCAGCAGGCGGAACAATATCCGCTTCTGGAGGTAGAGGGCTCTGCGGTGCGCCAGGGGCCGAGTGAGGAGGTGGTCAACAGCGCTGGTGGTGGTCAACCCTTCAACGATATCCAGGTCGGTGGGGTGCTATCGTACGAGCTGGATCTTTGGGGGCGGCTTGCGAATGCCAGCGAAGCAGCCCGGGCGCGTCTCCTGGCCAGTGCAGCGAATCGCGAGGCCGTGCGACTAGCCGTGATTGGTGAGGTAGCCAATGGTTACTTCAATTTGCGTGCGCTTGATCGTCAGATCGACATCACCGAACGCACCGTGTCATCCCGCCGCGAATCGGTCGCCCTGCAACGGGCCCGGTCCGAAGGAGGCGAGGTTAACGAGTTGGTCCTGCGGCAGGCTGAAGCCGAGCTTGCAGCCGCTGAATCCGAACTTCCGAGGCTTCGCCAGCAGCACGCCCTTCAGCGAAACGCCTTGGCAGTGCTTCTGGGGCGAGATCCACAACAGATTGTACGGAGTGATATTTCCGTGGCGGATACCATTGGTGAGATGAATGTTCCGGGCAGCGTCCCTGCCGGCCGGCCGGCGGATCTGATGGTCCGCCGACCTGACATTGTGGCAGCCGAACAGGAGTTGATAGCGGCCAACGCCGAAATCGGTGTTGCCCGGGCGGCGTTCCTGCCCAGGATTTCGTTTGAGGGCCTGCTGGGCCTGCGAAGTGCCTCCGGTGGCGACTTGTTCCAGGGCTCCGCATCCACTTGGCAGTTGGGCGGCTCGTTAGTCGGCCCGTTGCTGGACTTTGGGCGTTCCGAGGCATTGGTCAATCAGGCGGAGGCGCGTCAACGCCAGGCTCTGATTGCCTATCGTCAGGCCATTCAGGTAGCGTTTCGGGAGGTGCTCGACGCCATGGCCGGGGTGCGTGGTGCCGAAGAGCGCCTGGAAGCGCAGGCCCGGCAGGTAGCAGCACTACGGAGCACCACTAAACTTGCGCGGTTGCGCTTTGAGGGTGGCGCCTCCAGTTATCTGGAGGTACTGGATGCTGAGCGGAGCCTGTTTACAACCGAACTTGATCTCGTGGAAACGCGGCGCGATCAATTGCAGTCGACGGTTAATTTGTATCGCGCGTTGGGAGGGGGTTGGCAGAGTTCATCGCAATCTTCAGATTATGAAAACACTGACTGAATCAGACAGACGGTTTATTGAACGCCTCGGTCTTCAGGCTCAATCCGAAGGCTTTTCCCGGATTGCCGGCCAAATTTGGGCGACACTTATCGTGTCAGATGAGCCGGTCAGCTCATCGCAGCTTGTAGATACGTTGCGTGTCAGTAAGGCGAGCGTCAGTACGAATACGTGCTTTCTCGAAAGACTGGGTATTGTTGAACGCCGAAGCATTCCGGGTGAGCGCCAGGATTTTTTCGCCATTCGTCCGCATCCTTACGCTGCTTTGGTCGAAGGGCAGATAAAACGGCTCGAGGCCCGAAAGGAGGTGATCGCGGAAGCCAAGGCAACCATTACCAATGAACAGACGCTTGCCAAGCTGGCTGATCTGGACCAGTTCTACACCCTGTATTACGAGAGCTCCAAAGACCTTCTGAAGCAGCTGAAATCTCAAGTCCGAGGTCATAAAACAAAATAAAACCAAAGGAGTAGGCTCGAGCTTCATCCGGGCCTGAATGAAACGCTGGCTATGTCAGAGCAACCCCCGTCGGTGTTACTGAAAGGAGGGCCTGGACCGTTCTCACCGTTTGGAATGCCTTGTCAACGGTTCTAAACAAAGCAGGCTCGTCAATTTGTCTCTTGCAAACCTACCTACTGATAGGTAAATTACGTGTCGTATGCTTAATGACCAACAGAGGTAATCAATGAAAATTTACGACACTGAAGGCTTTCCCAACCCGCTACGGGTTCGCATCGCCCTGGCAGAAAAAGGCGCAACGAATAAGGTGGAATTCGTCCCGGTCGATGTCATGGGTGGGGAGCACCGTTCCGATGCGTTCAAGACGAAAAACCCGGATGCCACCGTGCCCATGCTGGAACTTGACGACGGCACCTGCATCGCCCAGTGCAATGCCATCACTGAATATATCGACGGTGTCTTTGATGGTCCGTCCCTTATGGGTACAACCCCAGCGGAGCGTGCCCGTATCGCAATGATGAATCTGCGGGCAGAAAACGGTCTGATGAATGCCGTGGGTGCCTATTTCCATCACGCGACCCCGGGGCTTGGTCCGGATCTGGAAACCTGGCAGTGTGCTGAATGGGGTAATAAACAGAAAGAAATTGCCAGCGCAACCATGGCCTACCTTGACAGCGTTCTGGCGGACAATGAGTTTCTCGCAGGCGACAGCTTCTCGGTCGCAGACATCACCGCCTTTGCCGGCCTGGGGTTTGCGGATTTCGCGAAGGTTGACATTCCCGAGTCCCTGACCAATCTCCAGGCCTGGCGCGCAAAAGTCGCAGCCCGTCCTTCAATTGCCGGGTGATCCGATACCCTCGGGTTTCATGCAAGCGCGGAAAACATGAAGGCCAAAAAGGGAGGAATATCATGGAGATTAATGCAGATTTCTCCAAACCGGTGGTTATGCATTCCGACCAGATTGAATGGCAGCCCTCGCCCATGAAAGGCGTGGAGCGGCGCATGCTGGACCGGATCGGGGAGGAAGTTGCCCGCGCCACGACCATCGTTCGTTATGCGCCGGGGAGTCATTTCTCGGCACATACCCACACCGGTGGAGAAGAATTCATCGTACTCGATGGCGTGTTCCAGGACGAGCACGGTGACTTCCCAGCGGGCAGCTATGTGCGCAACCCCCCAACCACGTCACATATTCCGGGCTCTGAAACGGGCTGCACGATATTTGTGAAACTGTGGCAGTTCGACCTGGCCGACCGGACCCAGTTGAGCAAGAATATGGAGGCCGGGCTGGGGGTCCCGGTGGGCGGCGTTGCCACCACAAAGCTGCATGAGGACGATCGTGAGATCGTGACCTACAGCCAGCTCGATGCGGGGGCGACACTGACCTCTGAGGCGCCCGGCGGAATCGAGCTGCTGGTGATCGAAGGTTCGGTCACCAGGGATGGCGAGATGCTGGCCAGGCATGACTGGCTGCGCCTCCCTGAAGGACACAGGTTGTCCGTGGCGGCCGGGGACGGCGGCGCCAAGATCTGGATGAAAACGGGGCACCTGCGATTTGCCGGGGCGCCGAGGGTATAAGCCCGGCAATAGCGGGATTGCAAAGGCAGACAGGTGGATAACCATGAACCGTGATACCAGAACAGCCCTGATGGACCTTGCCGAGCACACCGTGCGGTCACGGGGCTTTGACGGGTTCAGCTATGCGGATCTGGCTGAGGCCATCGGCATTCGAAAGGCCTCGATCCATTACCATTTCCCCACCAAGGCGAAGCTCTCCGAAGCCTTGATCGAGCGCTATCAGACCAGTCTGCAGCAGGGTCTTGCCGAGATCGAGGCAGCCCATGCCAGCGCCGGCGAGCGCCTCAAGGCACTCATTGCCCTGTATCGCGGAGCGTTGCATGATGGACAAACCGTGTGTCTGTGTGTTGCCTTTTCGACCTGCCGCGAAAGCCTGTCCGACATCGTCATTGCCAGAGTCGGCGCCGTTCGCGCAATGGTTCTGCAGTGGATTGCAGAAACCTTTGAGCTGGGGCAAAGGGATGGATCCGTCTCGGCCATCGGTGATCCGAGTGATGAAGCACCGGCGACCCTGGCGATGCTGGAAGGGGCCCACCTTGCCGCGCGCACCGAAGAAGACCCCGCCGTGTTTGATGCTGCAACGCGACTGCTGCGCGCCCGCTGCCAGTAACGACGGGACAGGAATCGCGTTTAGAGCCAGCGATTACATTCGTATCCGCGCGCCCGGAGACCTCTCCCGGGAGCTTTGGTTGATGCCTATCCGTACATAACCACTACGCAAACCGGCTCATAACGAGCGAAAAGGAGCAAACAGATGATGAGCACCCTGAAAACAGCACTGGCAGCAGCCACGCTGTCACTCACTGTTGCAAGTACGCAGGTACTGGCAGAAACGCAAACCAGAACCATCGAGTATCAAGTCGGCGACGAGACCTTCACCGGCTACATGGCCTGGGATGATGAATTCGGGCAGAAGCGTCCGGGGGTTCTGGTGGTTCATGAATGGTGGGGGCACAATGAATTCGCGCGAAATCAGGCAGAACGGCTTGCTTCCGCCGGCTATACAGCGTTTGCACTGGATATGTATGGCTCTGGCAAACAAGCCGACCACCCTGATACTGCCCAGAAATTCATGCAGGAAGCCACCAGTGACATGGACCAGGTTAAGGCACGCTTCATGAAGGCAATGGACATCCTGAAGAACCACGAAAGTGTTGATGCGTCCCGAATTGCAGCGCAGGGTTACTGCTTTGGCGGTGCCGTTGTTCTCAACATGGCGCGCATGGGTGTTGATCTGGACGGCGTTGTCAGCTTCCACGGTGCGCTCGGCAGCCCTCTCCAGGCTGAACCCGGATCCGTGAAAGCCAGGATCCAGGTTTACACAGGCGGTGCCGACAAACTGGTCCCCTCGGATCAGGTGGCGAGCCTGGTCAAAGAGATGCAGGATGCCGAAGTCGATCTGACACTGGTGAGCTTCCCCGGAGTGCTGCACTCATTTACCAACCCGGGTGCTGACAAGATCGCCGAGGAGTTCGGCATGCCGGTGGGTTATGACGAAGCGGCTGCCGCCCGCTCCTGGGATGGCGCTATGCGTTTCTATAAGGCCATCTTCGCCGAGTAACACAAGCGAATGCAAAAAAACCGAAACCGGCAGTATTTACAGTGAATTCTGGAACACCAACCGAAAAGCATGAGGAGGTGCAACATGGCAACTGAGAGTTTACCGCGGTTCAATGATGACAATCGTCCAGGCTACAAGTCGCTGGGCAACTCGGGTCTGTTCGTCTCCGAGCTGTGCCTGGGCACCATGACCTTCGGCGGTGATGAGGACATCTGGGGGCTGATCGGCCAGTTGCAGCAGGAACAGGCCGACGAACTGGTGAAGATCGCCCTGGAAGCGGGGATTAACTTTATCGATACCGCCAACATCTATGGTTTCGGCGCCAGTGAGCGCATTGTTGGCCAGTCCCTGAAGAACCTCGGCGTTCGCAGGGAAGATGTGGTGCTGGCCACCAAGGTGCTCGGCCCGATGAGCGATGGCCCCAATGCCCGTGGAGCTTCCCGTGGCCACATTATGAGCGAATGCAAGGCAAGCCTGGCGCGCCTGCAAACGGATTATATCGACCTGTATCAGATCCACGGTTTTGACCCAGCCACCCCGATCGAGGAAACTCTGGAGGCGCTGAACACCCTGGTGCAACAAGGCCATGTGCGTTATGTGGGCCTGTCCAACTGGGCCGCCTGGCAGGTAATGAAAGCCATCGGCATCACCCGGGCCCGCAACCTGTGCCCGATTATCTCCCTGCAAGCGTACTACACCCTGGTGGGGCGCGATCTGGAGCGGGATATTATTCCGATGCTGGCGTCCGAGAAGGTCGGTCTGATGGTGTGGAGCCCACTGGCCGGTGGGTATCTGTCCGGTAAATACGAGGGCCCGGACGTCTCTGAGGAAAACCGGCGTGCCAAGTTTGACTTTCCGCCCGTCAATCGTGAGCGAGGCAGCGACGTCATCAAGGTCATGCGGGAGATTGCTGACGGCAAGCAGATCGATGGCGAGCCGGTCACGGTGGCACAGATTGCCCTGGCGTGGCTGCTACACCAGAAGCCTGTATCCAGCATTATCGTTGGCGCCAAGCGGCCGGAGCAGCTGAAAGCCAATATCCAGGCAGCGCAGATCCGGTTGTCTGGCGAAGAACTTAATGCTCTCGACGAGGTGAGCCGTATACCGGAGGAGTATCCGGGCTGGATGATGAAAATGATGGCCGGGTACCGGGACTCTACCGAGTCCTGATTCCGAAACCAATCCAATCTCCACAGCGTGCTGCGCCCCGGCGGCGCAGCCGCTCAACTTGAGAAGTGGCCTATGCTGTCAACACGTAAACGTCCGTGGCTACTTCAATCTTCTATCTGTAAGCGAAACCAGAGTGCATAAAGCGCCGGCACAAACAATAGCGTGATCAGGGTGCCGACCGCTACACCGCCGATAAGGACATAAGCCAGTGGCCCCCAGAACAGGTCAAAGGTCAGAGGTACAAACGCCAGAACGGCCGCCAGGGCAGTGAGTACCACGGGGCGAGCGCGTTGGACGGCTGCCTCGACCACGGCTTCCCGAGCAGCCATCCCAGTTGTGAAGTTGTCCTGCACCTGCTGCGTCAGAATCATGGTGTTTCGCATCAGGATACCGCCCAGGCCAATGAGCCCCAACAACGCGGTAAAGCCAAAAGGTTGATTAAACAACAGCAAAGCCAGCACAGCGCCAATGAGTCCCAATGGCGCGGTGGCCAGAACGGTCAAGGTGCCGATAAATGAACGCATCTGAAGCATGATGAAAATCAGCATCAACGCCAACATCACCGGTTGTAAAGTCTGAATGGAGGCGTTGGCTTTGGCGGATTGCTCCACCGTACCGCCAATTTCAATACGATAACCGTCCGGTAACCGTTCACGCAGGCCTGCCATCGTACTCCAGATCTCTTTGGTGACATCCGGTGGCTGGGCGCCTTCCACATCCGCCTGAACGGCCAGGAAGGGGGCGCGGTTGTAACGCTTTATAACCGGTTCCTCATAACGAACCTGCCACTGCCCCAGTTGTTTTACGGAGAGTTTGCGGCCGTCGCGGGTTTTGATTTCAAGATCTTCGGGCATCATGATTTCACCGCGGGCATTACGCGCCACCAGTTGAACGCTCCTTATGCCCTGGCGTAACTCGGTAACGGCCACGCCGCGAAGCTGGAACTGGAGTTGCCGTGCAACCTCTGCCGGGGTCAGGCCCATCCAGCCCAGGTTTTCCGGGTCCAACTCAAGATAGAGCGTGGGCACACGCTCATCCCATTCGAGGTGCGGCATGACGATGTTCGGATGCCCGGTCATGAGAGTCCGAATCTGGTGCGCGATCTCTCTGAGTTGATCGGGTTCCGGACCCAACACTCGAAAACTGACCGGCCAGGCCACCGGCGGGCCGTACAGCAAACGCGTTACACGCACTCTCGCCTCAGGAAACTCACCCGCCGCGATTTTGGCCTCCAGCGTCGAGATGATGTGATCGCGCCCTTCAACGTCCTGCCCGATGGCAATCAACTTGGCAAACGCCGGGTCCGGCTGCTCGGGGTTTGCCGATACGAAGAATCTGGGTGCACCGGCACCGATGTAAGCGGACAGGCTTTTAACCTCCGGCATGTCCATCAATATCGCTTCGAGGCGTCTGACGCTTTGATCCGTGGTGGCAATAGCGCTCCCCTGCGGAGCATAGACACTGATCAGAACCTCGGGGCGATCAGAACTGGGAAAAAACTGCTTCTGTACCTGGGCTGCCATACCGAAAGCACTGAGAGCCAGTAAACCCACTGTGAGAAAAACGACGGTTTTCCGGTACCTTACACACGCTGCAATCACCCCACGCAACCGCTGATAAAAAGCGCTTTGATAAAGGTCCTGGCCAGTATGCCCGATGTAATCGGGCAATAGCTTGACGCCCAGATAAGGCGTAAAGGTGACCGCCACCCCCCAGGAAATCAGCAACGCAAAAGCCAGCACCCAGAAGATGTTACCGGTGTATTCCCCGACACCCGACTGAGCAAAGCCGATGGGGACAAAACCGGCCACTGTTACTAGCGTTCCAGACAGCATGGGCGCGGCTGTGACGCTCCAGGCATGACTGGCTGCCCGTACCCGGTCCCAGCCACTCTCCATCTTCACAATCATCATTTCAATGGCGATGATCGCATCGTCCACTAACAGGCCCAGTGCGATAATCAACGCGCCCAGGGTGATGCGGTCCAGGTTAATGCCCGCTATTTTCATCAATAAAAAGGTCAGCCCGAGAGTAACGGGAATCGCAATGCCCACCACTAAACCCGCACGCAGGCCGATCGCCAGAATACTGACGCCCATTACGACGACCAATGCCACCAGAAACTTGACCTGAAAAAGATCAACGGCCTGAGTGATGGCCTCAGCCTGGTTGGTCAGGGTCTGTATTGACATCCCCAGGGGCAGCCTGGCCTGTTCAGTGCTGACAAACTTACTGAGCCGTTCACCAAACTCCAGGCCATTTTCGCCCGCCTCCATGACGACGCCCAGGAGGATCGCATCCTCACCGCTGGAACGGACGATGTAGTTCAACGGATCTTCATAGCCCAAACGCACCTCGGCCAGATCAGACACGGTGATAACTTGGTCTCCGATACGCAGAGGTACTGAGGCGAGGCGCTCAAGGTCAGACAGGTCAATGTTGCTGCGGACATAAACCCGCGGGCCGGCAAGATCAACAAAGCCCAGAGGCTCAAGGCGATTGTTGGCCTCTATCGCCTGCAACACTTCTTCTGCCGACAAGCCGAGATTGTTGAGCCGGTCCTGATCAAACTCGAGATACACCCGCTCAGGACGCTCGGCCAGGATCTGTGCCTTTTGCAAGCCGGGTAGCCGTTGCAGGCGATCTCGTATCGCTTCTGCCTCGCGGGTCAGTTCACGCATTGGCATTCCCGGTGCTGTGAGGGCCATCAGGGAGAAATACACGTCTGAGAAATCATCGTTAACGATGGGGCCGATGACACCACGGGGGAGATTGGGGCTTTCATCGGACATGCGCTTGCGAACTTGATAGAAGAGATCGGGCATTTTTTCACTAGGCGTATAATCCTGGAACCGGATAAGCATGGTGGCCTGTCCGGGCCGAATGGTGGTTTCAACAGTGTCGAAATACGCCACTTCCTGTATTCGTTTTTCCAGGCGGTCCACCACCTGATTCCGTAGCACCTCAGGGGTTGCTCCTGGCCAAACCACAGAAACCACCATTGCCCGGACAGTGAACGCAGGGTCTTCCGCCCGACCAAGGGATGAGAACGCGTAGAAGCCCGCAACAACGGACATCAAAAGAAAAAAGAGGGTGACCGAACGCTCGCGCACTGCCAGTGCGGAAAGATTAGGCAGGCTCATTGAGCCAGCTCCCGCACCGCCATGCCAGGCGTGAGCAGGTGTGTCCCTAATGCGACGATCGGCGTAGTCGCGTTGATGTTGGCCCGGATCTGCGCATACTCCTCACCCAAATCGATAACCTCGACCGCAAGGGGGGTCACCATGCCGTCGGAGACCAACCAGACCTGCGGCGTTTCTCCTCTCTCATCAAGGGCACCCAGCGGTACACGATGGCTGGCCGTGGTTTGTTTCTGCATCAGCCGGACACTCACCACTGAACCAAGCGTTAAAGACGAAGGGTAGGGCCCCTCCAGGCTGTATCGGGCACGCCAGCTCCGGCTTCTGGCGTCGGCAGCCCCGGCAATCTCTCTCAGATTCACCGCAAGCTGTTCGCCATTGGGTAAAGGAACATAACCTTGCCGGGGCGGGTTGCTGCCCTGAGGTAAAAAGACCTCGACTTCCAGGGATTGATCTTCAGCCAGAACGGCAAGGGTTTGACCGACACCCACAACCTGGCCGGGCTCAACGATGACCTCGGTGATCACGCCTGCATTGGCGGCTTTTAGTTCCGCATATCCCAGAGCATTCTGAGCCTGCTGATTTCGTGCAGAAGCCGTTTCCACCTGGCTGCGTGCTTCACGCTCCGCCAGTTCAAGGCGTTGCAGGGTTTGTTCGCTGACAAACTGACGTCCTACCAGTTCCTGCTGTCGCTGGAGCTCATTAGTGGCAATGGCCAGGGCCGCTTCTGCACGCCTCAGATCTGCGGCGGCCCCCTCCGCGGTTGCGATAAGGTCTCGTGAATCGAGTTTGAACAGTAAGTCGCCTTTTTCCACGCGCTGACCGGGATCGATGAAACGTTGTTGAATCCGGCCGGCGATCTGAAAGGCCTGGGGAACTTCGTGGCGGCCTCGCAGGGTTCCTGAAAACCTCTGAGATGTTGGACCTGCCTCCTTCAATTCCACTGTTTTTACCCAGGGAACAGGGGGGCGGGCCTCTGGAGGCGTTTCCGCGGACTGCTGACAACCTGACAGAATGAGCAGCGAGATAAACAGGGTCAGCAGAAAGCGCATGGCAGATGTCTCGATCGGCAAGATTAAGGTGTGGATATCAGTTCTCGCGGCATCCAGATAAAGCTAGTTGCAGGATAGCATCGCGAACGATGTCCTTCTGCTCCATAGGCAGAAAATGGGTCGTGCCCTCAAGAACCCTGACGTCAGCCGAAGGCAGCAGGGCCTTCAGGCGTTTTTGTGCCTTTGGTGAGAAGGTTGACCCGCGTTCCGCGGCCAGTGCTATAACCGGGCACCGCAACTGACGAATACCGGGCCAGGGGTTGTGTTCGGTATGGGCAAAGGTGGTGCTCTCCCATTCGGGCGCACACGCCAATTGAACTTGGTCACCCTGCGGCACGAAGGCGTGTTGGACGTAGGCGTTCAGCCATGCTTCGGGCCAGGTCTTGAAGCCACCGCGGCCACGATAGTTGTCCAGCGCAGCAGCGTGCGAATCAAATACCCTGCGCCGACGTGCCGCTCCGGCGGCCAGCGACAACCGATGTGACTGACGCAGCAGCTTGGCCAGCCCCAACTTCAGGCCCTGCACCGGATCCATGATCACCGGTTCCGCCAGAATCAGACCCAGCACTTTGTCAGGCCGCCGGGCAGCGGCCATGATGCTGGTGGTGGCACCGATGGAATGGCCGGCAAGCCAGACCGGTTCGTCCAGGCATTCCAGCAGAGCGATCAGGTCGCGATAATAGGTTTCCCAGCCCCGGAATGTCGACAGGTTGGCTGCACCAACGCTGGCCCCGTGTCCTCGCATGTCCCAGGCCAGGACATTGACGTCCGTGGCGAGCTCGTCAAGCAGTGGATGGTACAGGCGGCCATGGAAACCCGTGGCATGGGCCCAGTGCAGTGTGGGTCGCGCTTTGGATTGCGGCCAGCGCCACAGTGCGATATCGGCGCCATCCGTCGCCCGGAATTCGTCGCGTTCAGGTGTGTTGTGCTTAATGTCCATGACGGTCTTCTTGTTGGGCGGCCATTGTCGGGAGCAATAACTGAACCTGACCAGTGGCGATCGGTTTTTTATCATCGCCTTGCCAGCAGGTCACCTGGACCAGGCTGGTGCGCCTGCCTTGCCGAATAATGTCGGCCCTGGCGAACGTCGATCGGGCCTTCGCGGAGCGGAGGTAATTGATGTGGCTGTCGAGAATGCGCGGGCAACGTGTCTCTGCATCCTGGCTTTGCGCAGCCACCCGCGCGGTGAGTTCGATCAGGGCTCCAAGCACGCCGCCATGGAGGGCTGGTAGCATGAAGTTGCCAATCAGCGCTTCACGACACGGCAAATGAACCAATACGCCTACATCACCGCGCTGAACCTCAAGCCCGAGGTGCTGTGCATAGGGAATGCGCTCCAGAAGAGCCTGCCAGTCAGCACATTCTTTCGCACTTTCCGCAGTGCCTGAGATTTGTGGGGCCGAATCGCCAGTCGTGCTCATGCGCTCTCCTTTCCTGGTCCACCTGCATGCAATTGCTGTCCCTGGGTGTTACGCATGAAGGTGGCGTTTGCCGTCGCTAGTAACTCGCGATTTCCCTCGCTAAGGATGTCACAATGAATAAACGCGACATCGTCCGATAAATGACGACAGGTGGCCACCGCTGACAGGGCCCGGTCGCCGATGGCAGGCCGCAAATAATCCATGCGCAGATCCAGAGTGGCAATGGGCATCAACTCCAGGGCACCCGCGAATACCGCCAAGCCTCCGGCGGAGTCTGCCAGCGAGTAAAGTACGCTGGTGCAGATTTCTTTTGTATCCTTATGGGCGAACATCCATGACTGCGGGGTTAGCCGCATACAGACCTGGCCCTGGTCTACCGAGACAACTTGCATGCCCAGATCCCTGCCGTGAGGAACCTGTTCGGTGAACTGCCACGCCGTCGTCACAGCGTCACTGTGCTGAAGTTTGTTCAGATCGTTCATCAGATCCGCCCAGTCTGACATGCATTTCGCGCAGGGGCGGAAGTGTAGAGGACCAGTGGATTGTCATAGGTCATTGCCATGGCGTTCTCTTGTGAGTAGCATTGTTTCCAAAGTTTGGTTGGTCAACCAACCAAAAGTCAACACTTTGTTAATCCAAATGGCACGGCACCGGTGTAATGGCGTGCGATCAGTGAAACGAATCGAATGATGGCTGCTCTGATGATTAATAAACGGGATTGCTCAGGAGATGGTTAAGCCATGGTTGACAGACAGATTACCCCTGCAAGCAAATTAGGCGATCAGGGTAACGTTTTGTCTAACGCCGCCCGGCTCTTTCGAGAGAAAGGTTTTGAAAGGACGTCTCTAAAGGAGATTGCCGAAGCCTGCAATATGCTGCCCGGAAGTCTGTATTATCGTTACAGCAGCAAGGAAGCGCTGCTCGTTGAGCTGATGCGTCGGGGAGTAGACCTGGTTACAACAGAGGTTGAAACCGCGTACGCCAGCTCGGACGATCCCGTGGAACGATTGCGTCTTTGTATCAACGCACATTTGCACGCCCTGCTGGTTGATTCGGATACGGTTTACGTACTTTTGTTTGAGTGGCGTTCACTGAGCGCGGAGGCCCGCGGGGACATCATCGCTTTGCGTGACCAGTATGAATCCCTTTGGGCCGAGATCATCGAAACGATGATTGAGCAAGGCGTGATTCGGAAGGATGTCAATGCTCGCCTGCTTCGCCTAATCGGCCTCGGGGCGCTCAACTGGGTCGCAACCTGGTTTGATCCGAAAGGTGTCTATACACTCGACGGCATTGGTGATTTTGTCTGGAACGTCATCATGGATGGTGTAATCAGGAAAAGTGTACGAACATAGGCACTGGCTCCCCAAGCGTAATTAGCGCCGGTTTATGTTTGTTAATCACGTGTATAGATGGTGTGTGATCTGACGTTTAGCCTGAATTGCTCAGGTGGCTGGCCAAACCAGCGTTTGAAGGCGCGTCTGAAATTGGCACTGTCGTGATAATTCATCAACGCGGCAATGGCCTCGATTGACAGTTCGCTGTCACGCAGGTATAGCGCTGCCTGCTGAGACAGAATCTCGTCACGGATTTTTCGAAAACTGCTGCCTTCATGGTTGAGTTTACGCGCCAGGGTGCGTTTGCTGATGAACAGAGAAGCAGCCGCTTCCTCTTCACTGAGCGTTCCCGGCGGCCGGGACAACATCATCTTCTTCAGCCGGGTCTGGTAGCTTGGCTTATCGGACTGAAGTTGCGCAAGCATGGCTTCACACTGTCGCATGGCCAGATGATAGTTTTCATGATTGGCAGAGGCGTTTGGTTCCCGACACAAGGCCATCGGCAAGCTGAGTTTTAATTGGCTGCAATCAAAGTGAATCTGCCCGGACAAAAAGTCCGAATACGTTGCGTGATACTCGGGTTTCGGATGGGCAAAGCATACTTCAGCCTCGCGCAAAGGGCGGCCAACCATGAACTCGCCGAATTCGAAAAGTGCCTTGACCATCGCATCCGACAGGCAACGCTGTATGTCATCGTCTAATGGCCCCAGGTACTGCAGAATACATTCCAAACGCTCACCGACTTGCTGCAAGTGCAACTGGATGAAGCTCGCGCGCGTGGGCAGGAATGTCCGAATCGCGTGTAGAGCAGTGAGGAGGTCGGGGCTGCTGTAAGCCACGAACCCCATTGCTCCGTGGGTTGCCGGAGTCATTCGTTTACCCAGCCTTAACCCAAATTCTGGCTGGCCGGACAGATCCATTGCATTACGCAGGATCTGTATCTGCTGAGCCACAGTAAGCAGTCCGTCCTCGCTCAAAAATTGCGTCACCCCAAGTCCAGTGCCCCGCAGCAGACGCGGAAGTTGTCTGGCTGTCAGATTCAGCTCACGTGCAACTAGCCGTGAGTAATTCGATGGAATATCCGGACCGGGACTTTGCAACTCCTCCATTTTCTTCCGCGCCGCCATCATTGATACCCCCCTTCCTAAAGTTTCGCCATTTTGTCTTCAAATGACCCCTGCTTGTCAAGAAATGACCTGAAAAATATGCTGGCAGACAGGCAATATCTGTCAATCATCAATGCTGGTAGGAGAACAACATTGGGCAAAGTTACGTTTATCGAACATGATCAAACTGAACATGTCGCAGAATTCAAAGCTGGTTCCTCGGTAATGCAAATCGCTGTTGATAGCGCCATTCCCGGTATCGACGGGGATTGTGGGGGGGAGTGCGCCTGCGGTACCTGCCACGTTATCGTCACGAACGAATGGTTCAGCAAGACAGGCACGCCTGGCAATGAGGAAGAACAAATGCTGTCAATGACACCGGAGCGGGCGAGCACTTCGCGCCTGGGCTGCCAGGTGGTACTGACTGATGAAATGGACGGCATGACCGTGCATTTACCCGAGTTCCAGATGTGAACACAGGAGGACGCATGCCAACACTGCCCAGAACATTTGACGACATTCAGTCCCGACTGATTAACGCCACCTCCAGGGTGGTGCCGATGCAGAGGCAAATTCAGGGACTGAAATTCTTAATGAGCGCCAAGAGGAAGACCTTCGGCCCACGCCGACCGATGCCCGAATTCGTTGAAACACCCATCCCGGACGTTAACACGCTGGCCCTTGAGGACATCGATGTCAGCAATCCGTTTTTATACCGGCAGGGTCAGTGGCGCGCCTATTTCAAACGGTTGCGTGATGAGGCGCCGGTCCATTACCAGAAGAACAGCCCTTTCGGCCCCTTCTGGTCGGTAACTCGGTTTGAAGACATCCTGTTCGTGGATAAGAGTCACGACCTGTTTTCCGCCGAGCCGCAAATCATTCTCGGTGACCCTCCGGAGGGGCTGTCGGTGGAAATGTTCATAGCGATGGATCCGCCGAAACACGATGTGCAGCGCAGCTCGGTGCAGGGAGTAGTGGCACCGAAAAACCTGAAGGAGATGGAGGGGCTGATCCGATCACGCACCGGCGATGTGCTTGACAGCCTGCCTACAGACAAACCCTTTAACTGGGTACCTGCTGTTTCCAAGGAACTCACAGGCCGCATGCTGGCGACGCTTCTGGATTTTCCTTACGAGGAACGCCACAAGCTGGTTGAGTGGTCGGACAGAATGGCAGGTGCAGCATCGGCCACCGGCGGGGAGTTTGCCGATGAAAATGCCATGTTTGACGACGCGGCAGACATGGCCCGGTCTTTCTCCAGGCTTTGGCGGGACAAGGAGGCGCGCCGCGCAGCAGGCGAGGAGCCCGGTTTCGATTTGATCAGCCTGTTGCAGAGCAACAAAGAAACGAAAGACCTGATCAATCGGCCGATGGAGTTTATCGGTAATTTGACGCTGCTCATAGTCGGCGGCAACGATACGACGCGCAACTCGATGAGTGGTGGCCTGGTGGCCATGAACGAATTCCCCAGGGAATTTGAAAAATTGAAGGCAAAACCGGAGTTGATTCCGAACATGGTGTCGGAAATCATCCGCTGGCAAACGCCGCTGGCCTATATGCGCCGAATCGCCAAGCAGGATGTCGAACTGGGCGGCCAGACCATCAAGAAGGGTGATCGAGTTGTCATGTGGTACGCGTCGGGTAACCGGGACGAGCGCAAATTTGACAACCCCGATCAGTTCATCATTGATCGCAAGGACGCACGAAACCACATGTCGTTCGGCTATGGGGTTCACCGTTGCATGGGCAACCGTCTGGCTGAACTGCAACTGCGCATCCTCTGGGAAGAAATACTCAAGCGTTTTGACAACATCGAAGTCGTCGAAGAGCCCGAGCGGGTGCAGTCCAACTTCGTGCGGGGCTATTCCAGGTTGATGGTCAAACTGACACCGAACAGTTAATTAACCGATTGACCAGGATGGCATCCGAACGTGTGGAGAGTCCAATCCCAGGGCACAGCGAAAGAGATAGCCTATGGTAAGCAAACGTAAAGAGAGGACGGTCATTGTTGGCGGTGGGCACGCAGCAGGTGCCCTCCTGACAGCCTTACTCCAAAAAAAATATCAACATGAGGTCGTTCTGGTGGGGAATGAACCTCATCCGCCCTACCATCGACCGCCGCTGTCCAAGAATTACCTGACAGGAGACGTTGATCAGGAGTCGCTGTACCTGAAACCGCGCTCGGTATACGAGAACGCAGGCCATCAGTTGCGGCTCGGTGTGCGCGTCGAACAAATTGATCGGGACAGTAGCACCATCAGCTTGTCGGATCAGAGCAGGCTGCAATACGATCGACTGGTCCTGGCCACCGGGTCACACCTTCGACACCTGAACGCGCCCGGGGCTGACTTAAATGGCATTCATTACCTGCACGACATAGCTGATTCAGAGGTACTGCGTGAACAGTTAGTTGCTGGAAAGCGCCTGGTCGTCGTGGGTGGTGGTTACATCGGCCTTGAGGTGGCGGCCAGTGCCAACAAAAAAGGTGTTAATGTCACGGTGCTAGAAGCCGCCGAACGTCTTATGCAGCGCGTTACGGGCCCGGAAATATCAGCGTTCCTTTACGACAAACACCGTGGCGCCGGCGTGGACGTACGTCTGAACACAGCGGTAACCGGCTTCGAAGCGGGCGATCAGGGGCATGTGGCTGGCGTGACGTTGGCGGACGGAAGCACCGTACCGGCCGACATCGTCCTTGTGTCGATCGGCATTATCCCGGAAACCGCTCTGGCTAAGGACGCCGGCCTGCCCTGTGATAACGGTATTATTGTTGACGAATTTACCCGTACCGAGGACCCCGCCATCTTGGCGATCGGTGACTGCACCCGGCACCGGAATCTTTTCTTCGAGAAGATGCAACGACTCGAGTCTGTCGCCAATGCTGTCGATCAGGCTCGTACAGCCGCGGCAACCCTGATGGGTGAGGAGAAACCCTATGATAGCGTTCCATGGTTCTGGTCAAACCAGTACGATGTTCGTCTGCAGATGGTAGGATTGTCGCAAAATCATGATCAGCGAGTGGTTCGAGGCACCCCCGAGGATAAAGGATTTGCCGTGTTCTATCTCCGCGAAGGCTGTGTTATTGCTGTTGACGCGGTCAACCTGCCCCTTGCTTTTTTGGTAGGCAAGACACTCGTTCAACAACGCAGAACGATCAACCCGGAACTAATAGAGGATCCGGATACTGAACTGAAATCTTTGGTGAACGGAAGGCTCCAGAGTTGAAGGCAATATGTTGCGTGGCAACCGAAGCAGCCAGTCACCGGAGTGAGCCAATAAATATGAACTTGATCCTCTTAACAATAAAAGATTGTGACTTTGCGCGACCGCTATGGGTTGAGGTGTATATCACTGAATCTTGGTTAAATCACACCAAGCACTTAATGTTTTCGGCCTCTTCTGTTGGAAGTGTCACTGTTGAAGCCGTTGGAAAGTGGCATCCAAGAACGGGCTACTCAGGGTTCAAACTGCAGGCAGTCTGTAAGTCAAACAGAGTGAGATTCAGGCTTTTTGGAGATGTAAATGGGAGGCGGGTTCTGACATCCGATATTGATATCAGGACACTTGACCAATTGAATCAAAGGTATGGCGCTAATGAAACAGTTTTTTATAGCAAGGACGTACCAGTGCTGATGGCAATCTATTACTCAACTAAACGGTTAGAGGTTTTTAAATAACGTTTGCTGGCTGCATTCAGCAACCTTTTGATCGGTGAAAAATATCTGCTGGCGTAGGCCTCAAGTTTGGGAATTCTCGAACATATGATGAAAGAAATGATTTGGGTCACTTAGGGAGACTCTGAATAAGTCCCCAAAATCAGCGATAATACGGCCGTCGTCAACCGCATAGGATCGTTGCCACCATGGATCAGATCACCTTCTCCGAAGCCGAGTACCAGACCAAAAAGCGCAAAACCCGCCGCGAGATCTTTCTGGAACGGATGGACAAGCTGATTCCGTGGAAGCAGCTGGAAAAGAAGGTAGCCCGTTATTACCCCAAGGGCCAGAACGGACGGCCTCCCTATCCTTTGTCTGCCATGCTGCGCGTTCACTGCATGCAGTTGTTCTATAACCTCAGCGATCCGGCCATGGAAGATGCATTGTACGAGATCGAATCCATGCGCCAGTTCGCTGGCCTGAAGCTCGATCGTCTGCCAGACGAAACAACGATCCTTAAGTTCCGTCATTTTCTGGAGCAGCATGGTCTCGGCAAGGTGCTGTTCAAAGAGGTGAACAAGCACCTGGAGAAAAACGGCCTGATGCTGCGTGAAGGCAGCATTGTTGATGCCACCATCATCTCTGCGTCCAGCTCCACAAAGAACAGTTCTGGCAAGCGCGATCCGGAGATGCACCAAACCCGAAAGGGCAACGAATGGCAGTTCGGCATGAAGATGCACATTGGCGTCGACGACACACTGGGCCTTATCCATAGCATCGACACCACTGCTGCCAATGTCCATGACATTGTGCCTTCCGGCAAACTGCTGCACGGTGAAGAGCGCCGAGTCTTTGGTGATGCCGGCTACCTCGGCATACAAAAGCGAGGCGAGCACAAGCACCGTAAAAATGTGTCTTGGTTCATCGCCAAGCGCCCGGGTTCACGGAAGGCCCTGAATGCTGACAAGCTGAAAGCCGAGAAAATCAAAGCCAGCATCCCCTCAAAAGTGGAACATCCGTTCCGGTACATCAAGCAGGTGTTCGGCTACAACAAGGTTCGCTATCGCGGCCTGTCGAAAAACACCAACCGGCTGCACTTGTTGGCCGCGTTCAGTAATCTGTTAATCGGTGAAAAATACCTGCTGGCATAGGGGCAGTGTGCCTATTTTCCGCCAAAATGGCGGGAAACGGGCAGAAAACATACAAATAAATGGAGAGTTGCGTCTGAATTTTCCGTTTTCTGCTGGCTCAAACGGATGCTGGTGAAAATCGACGGTTATTCAGACCTTCCTTAGCTTTCTGTAATTGGCGAGTACAATGTATGCGCCGCGAACATGATCAGTCTTTGTTCGTCATGGCATCGAACACGTTTTTGTGGCTAACTGAGACCAACGTTTTATTAACGTACTGGAAGACCGATTTGCCGATGGAGATTCTTGATAACCTGCTTCATCGATACCCCCTTCGATTTCGCAGTGTGGCAAGCCCCAATATCCTAGACACCTGACAGCTTTGTGAAGTACTGCTTTTCTAAGGAGGCTCTGAATAAGTCTCCAAAATCAGCGATAATACGGCCATCGTCAATCGCATAGGATCGTTGCCAGCATGGATCAGATCACCTTCTCCGAAGCCGAATACCAGACCAAGAAGCGCAAGACCCGTCGCGAGATCTTTCTGGAACGGATGGACAAGCTGATTCCGTGGAAGCAGTTGGAGAAGAAGGTAGCCCGTTATTACCCGAAGGGCCGGAACGGACGGCCCCCTTATCCGCTGCCTGCCATGCTGCGGGTTCACTGCATGCAGTTGTTCTATAACTTGAGCGATCCGGCCATGGAAGACGCGCTGTACGAGATCGAATCCATGCGGCACTTCGCGGGTCTGAAGCTGGACCGTTTGCCAGATGAGACGACGATTCTCAACTTCCGGCATTTCCTGGAGCAGCACGGTCTTGGCAAGGCGCTGTTTAAAGAGGTGAACAAACACCTGGAGAAAAACGGCTTGATGTTGCGTGAAGGAAGCATCGTAGATGCCACCATCATCTCTGCTCCCAGCTCCACCAAGAACCAAACTGGCAAGCGTGATCCGGAGATGCACCAGACCAGAAAGGGCAACGAATGGCACTTCGGCATGAAAATGCACATTGGTGTCGACGACACGTTCGGTCTGATTCATAGCATTGATACCACCGCTGCCAATGTTCACGACATCGTGCCCACCGACAAGCTGCTGCATGGTGAAGAGCAACGAGTCTTCGGCGACGCCGGTTACCTTGGCATTCAGAAGCGGGATGAGCATAAGCACCGCAAAAACGTCTCCTGGTTCATTGCCAAACGGCCTGGCACCCGGAAGACGCTGGATGCCGACAAACTGAAAGCAGAGAAGATCAAAGCCAGTGTTCGTGCCAAGGTCGAGCATCCCTTCCGGTACATCAAGCGGGTCTTTGGTTATGGCAAGGTCCGCTATCGCGGCCTTGCCAAGAACAGCAACCGGTTGCATTTGCTGGCCGCGTTTAGCAACCTGCTGATCGGTGAAAAATACATGCTGGCGTAGGGCCAGTGCGCCTGTTTTCCGCCAAAATGGCGGGAAACGGGCAAAAAACACACAAATAAAGGGAAAATAGTGTCTGAATCTTCGATTTTTTGCCGTTTAAACCCAAGATGGGCAAATATCAGCAGTTATTCAGACCTTCCCTAGCTTGCCGGTTTATTGACTAACACTTCCCCATATTCAGAGCGCAACTTGTTTTTTAATACTTTCCCAGTGGCATTGCGTGGCAATGCTTCCACAAAAATCACGCGATCCGGGGTCTGCCACTTGGCGACTTTTCCCTGATAATGAGCAAGAAGTTCCTCCTCCGTAATATTTGCGTCGGGTATTTTTACTGCCAACAGGATCGGTCGTTCATCCCATTTATCATGGGAGGCCGCCACCACAGCAGCTTCATTGATGGCAGAATGGCCCATTGCGATTCCCTCCAATTCGACTGTCGATATCCATTCCCCACCAGATTTAATAATATCTTTTGAGCGGTCACGTATTGTCATAAACCCATCATCATTGATCGAAGCAACATCACCTGTCTCGAACCAACCGTCTTCCTCAAGAGTCTGATTTGGCTCAAAACCAAAGTAGTCGGCTACCACCCAATGACCACGGATACGGAGATTTCCCTGAGCAACGCCATCTTCGGGCAGTTGATGGCCGTCTTCTCCCACAATTTTGAGCTGCACCCCGTAGGGAGGCCGTCCTTGGCTTTCACGGATTTTATTTCTTTCTCCTTCTAAAAGGGTATCGTGTTTCGCCAGCAGTGCATTGACGGTTCCGATCGGTGATGTTTCAGTCATTCCCCATGCATGGACAACATCTACGCCGTACTTACCACGAAACTCTGACATCATTGAGGGAGGGCAAGCGCTACCACCTATCACCGTCCGTTTGAGCGTCTTTGCCGAGGAGCCAAGCTCGTCCAAAGCCGAAAGAAGTCCCTGCCAAATCGTGGGCACACCCAGCGCAATCGTTACGCTTTCTGAATCGATAAGCTTGACCAAACTTTGTCCATCCAGGCCGGGACCAGGCAACACCAGTTTGGCTCCAACCATCGCCGTAATGTAGGGTACCCCCCACGCATTTACGTGAAACATAGGAACAACCGGCATCACCACGTCCCGTGCCGATAAATTCAGTGCGTCAGGTTGAGCAGCTACCAGCGCGTGCAGAACGGTGGAGCGGTGTGAATAGAGCACCCCTTTGGGATTTCCAGTGGTGCCCGATGTATAGCAGAGGCTTGAAGCCTGGTTTTCGGCGATTTCAGGCCAATTCGCGTTAGGCGTTCCTCGCTGGAGAAACTCTTCATAAAACAACAATCCTGGAAATTGCGCTGCAATTTCTTCGTCCGGTTCGGACATCAATACAAATTCCTCAACCGTCTCCAGTCGGTCACGGATATTTGAAACAATCGAAAGGAACGTTTTGTCAAAGAATATGGCTTTGTCTTGAGCATTGTTGATAACGTAAACGAGTTGTTCTGGAAACAGTCGCGGGTTAATGGTGTGACACACCATCCCGCCACCAGAGATGCCAAGATAACATTCCAGGTGCCCCACGTTATTCCAACAAATGGTCGCGCACCGATCCCCCTGGACATAGCCTGCCGTTCGAAGCGCCGACGCAAGTTGTCGCGACCGCCTCGAAACAGTTGCCCAGTCAGATCGACTGGGATTTCCATCCGTTCCTATCGACACAATCTCAGCGTCTCCATGGTAGCGAGCAGCATGGTCGATCAAAGAATTCACGGTGAGTTCTACGTTCATCATTTTGCCAAGCACGTTTATCTCCTCTCCATTTCTACTGCTCGTGGGACGGAATAGTTGGCGTCAGTAGTGTCCGCGGTGGGCGTGGGCGTCATAACCCGAGCCTGAACCGTGACATTTCCCAGGAGGATGTCGGCTGCATTTTCGGCAATCATCATGGTGGGTGCGTTGGTGTTACCGGCAACCAAACTGGGCATTATCGAAGCATCGACGACTCTAAGCCCTTCAATGCCTCTGACTTTCAACTCTGGATCAACGACTGACTCCGGATCCACGCCCATACGGCAGGTGCCAACGGGGTGGTAGATAGTCTCTGCATTTTCCCGGATGAAGTCCGCAATCTGATCGTCCGAGGACACAGAGTTTCCGGGCATGACTTCTCGCTTACTATGCAAAGCCATTGTCGGTGCCGCGAGTACTCGTCGCCCGAATTTAACGGCGGAAATCATTGTCTTGATGTCTTCGGGGTCACTCAGATAATTGGGCTGAATCAACGGATCGGCTAATGGATCAGGGCTTTTCAGTCCAATAAAACCCCGGCTTTTGGGCAGCAGATCGCAAATGTGTAAGGTGTAGCCATACCCGGTCATCACTTTTCGCCCATGATCCTTCAAAAAAGTTGGCAAAAAATGGAATTGCACATTCGGTCGTTCACACGAAGGGCTGGATTTAACAAAGCCTCCTGCCTCGGCTACATTACTGGTGAGAAACCCGCGTCGCGCAAAAATATAGGAAAAAAGTGCGCTCACTCCCCGAAGCAGGAAGCTGGGGGCAACACCAATAGGCAAACGTGAGTTCGCCGCGTGCATCAGCGTAATATCCAAATGATCGACCAGATTCTTGCCCACCTCAGGAAGGTGATGGACCAGAGGGATTCCGTGTTTCCGAAGCTCTTCGCGATCACCGATTCCGGAAAGCAAAAGTAGCTGTGGTGAATTAACCGCCCCGCCGGACAAAATGACTTCACCGCCATTATTGAGTCTGAGCTGGCGATATTCGCCCCCTTGGTTCAGTGTCACCCCAACCGCCCGCTGGCCATCCATTACCACCCGGGTTACCCGAGCGTCCGTTAGCACATCGAGGTTAGGCCGTTTCTCTGCGCCACGCAGAAACGCCTGCGCCGAACTCCAGCGCCGACCATTTTTTTGTGTCACCTGGTAGGGGCCCAGTCCCTCTTGCGTTTCGCCATTGAAATCCGTGTTCACCGGGACATCCACATGGGAAGCGGCGCGAACAAAATCCCGACTTAACGGATTGACCGATCTCAGATCGCTTACGCTGAGTTCACCGCCCTTGCCGTGGTAAGCATCCGGTCCGAAACGTTCGTTATCTTCCAGTCGGCGAAACAATGTTAATGCGCGGTCCCATCCCCAAAGGTCGGTTCCGGCAGCCTGACCCCAGTGTTCATAATCGGCTTTGTGGCCCCGGATGTAGACCATGGCGTTGATGGAGGAGGAGCCGCCAAGAGTTTTACCCCGGGGCCAGAACAGACGGCGCCCCTTGAGATGTTCCTGAGGCTCGGTTTCGAAGGCCCAGTTCACCTGCTTGCTATTGGCAAGAAGTGCAATACCCACAGGCATATGTATGAGCGGGCTCTTATCCTTTGGCCCTGCTTCAAGTAACGCTACTCGCTTCGAGGGATCGGCAGTCAGTCGGTTAGCCAATACACAGCCAGCCGACCCGGCGCCAACAATAATGTAATCGTACATAGTGACTCTCTTGTTATTGGATTATGCTCAGCCCAGAATACGAACAGCAGCATCTATGAGCCGCCGGACCCAGCGTGTATAGGGAGGAAAAAGCAGGTGGATGAGAGAATGCTTATCCTCCATCAGCGCCTTTTCATGGGAAAAAGCGCGGAAACCGTATTCACCGTGGGATGCCCCTATTCCAGAATTATTCACTCCGCCAAAAGGCAGGTCCGGATGCAGGAAGTGCACGACTGTAAGGTTAATCCCTGCAGCGCCGGAACTCGTTCGTTCGATAATATTTCTGGCAAAAGACTTGTTCTGGTCGAATACGTAAAGCGCCAGTGGCTTGGGGTTATCGTTGATTTTGTTGATAACTGAATCAATATCATCGAACTCAATAACCGGTAATATCGGGCCGAATAACTCCTCACGTGAGATATCCATGTCGCTGGACATATTTGCAATCAACGTCGGCGCAATGAAATTTTCTTCAGCATCTGTAATACCGCCTTCAAAGACGTTTGCGCCTTTGCTTTTGGCATCTTCTATCAGGCTTGACACGCGCTGGAAATGACGGGCATTTACAATCCGGCAATAGTCAGGCGTCGATTGCCGGGCTTCCGGCGTTTTCCCGTAGATGCGCCCGATTTGCTGTTTAAGTGCTTCATTGAATGGGGCTGCAATGCTTCTGTGTACAAAAACATGGTCCGGAGCGATGCAGGTCTGGCCATTATTGGCAAACTTCCCCCAGACAATGTATCGGGCAGCCTTCTTGATGTTGGCATCCGGGCCTACAATGGTCGGGGATTTTCCCCCCAGTTCCAGTGT
Source organism: Marinobacter sp. UBA3604 (assembly GCF_002375325.1). Taxonomy (NCBI): domain Bacteria; kingdom Pseudomonadati; phylum Pseudomonadota; class Gammaproteobacteria; order Pseudomonadales; family Marinobacteraceae; genus Marinobacter; species Marinobacter sp. UBA3604. The sequence continues at coordinate 11,048 of NZ_DFMB01000019.1, read as the reverse complement.
CACCGAGGAAAGGTTCCTGGCCGCAGCCTCCATGACCAGCTTGCCGACCGCAGGGCTGCCAGTGAAGAATATGTGGTCGAAGGGCAGGGCCAACAGTTTCTGGGCTACAGCGGCATCGCCTTCAATCACCGAAACAAGATCGGGGGGGAAGGTTTCGGCGACAATGTTGGCAATCACCTTTGAGGTGTGGGGTGTCATTTCCGAGGGTTTGATGATAGCTCCGTTCCCCGCAGCCAACGCTGAGACGAGAGGTCCGAGCGCAAGATTGAGAGGATAATTCCATGGCGCGATAATTAAACACACACCCTTTGGCTCTGGCCGAACATAAGACCTCGTACCCCAAACACCAATGGATGCAGCCACTCGCTTCGGACGCATCCATTTACGCAAGTGTTTTTTAGTGTGTCGAATTTCCTGAAGCACCGGCAGGAGTTCAGTTAATTTGACTTCTGGAGCGGGTTTTCGAAAGTCCGCCGCGCAAGCCGCAATGATGTTTGATTCGTAGCGTTTAATTGAATCCCGCAGCTGGTCGAGCTGCGCTATTCGAGCCTCTAAGGTAAAACTTCCGCGACGCGCAAGTTGTGCCCGCTTTAGGGCCGCGAACGTTGAATCAATCGTATCGCTGGTTGACACATTGGGCAGCCCAACCTCCGCCAGACTAGCAATCTGCATTATAAAATCACCTCTTTCCGAACGAGACTGTTGTTATTTTAAATCGGATTATTAGTCTTCATAGAGGACATAGTCCTCTTTTGTGGCACCACAGTCCGGACAGCACCAATCGTCTGGAATATCTTCAAAACGAGTGCCGGCAGGGAAGCCTTCGGCTTCATCTCCGAGAGCTTCATCGTAGATATGGCCGCAAGTGATGCAGACCCACTTCCGATAGGTATCTTTTTGAGTCGAGTCTTTGGGCGATTTTGAAGAGGTAGGCTTCGGTTTCGCTTTGGGCTTTGTTTTATTTTTAGCTGAAGGAGTAGATGCGTCCGTTGCTTTCTGCGATGCTCCCTCGGTCTTAGCTTGGCTGGCAGTACGGACCGCTATATTGGTTGCGGACACCGAAAGTTCCGAGTTCGCTTCTTGAAGCGCAACGAAGTCAACCTTATCCCTGACGGCACAGTCTGGACAGGACCAGTCTTCAGGAATTTTTTCCCAGGTCGTTCCTGCAGGAAAGCCTTCGTGCGGATCACCAACCACTTCGTCGTATACATAACCACAATCCGGGCATTGATGTTTAGCCATTTAAAGCACCTTTCAAACGATATTATTGTCTTTGTTTTGGTAGCGCCCGACGCGCACCCTCTTTCAGGTGCACGTCAGAGGCTCTTTTTCTGCAACGTAAATAAAGTAAACGACGTATATAAGTTCTAATTAGCCGATCATTTAGACGCTGCGGTATCGACTGATTCAGAATCAGTCCCACCAAATTTACGCACATAGAATTCACGCTTGCCGGGTTGAATCTGAATCTTATCGAGATCTCCTTTAGCCCAATCCAGCACCCGGTGGTCCATTATCGACCGAAACCATGAGGGAAACATTGCGGCCAGGAACATTCCGGGATATCCCGATGGTAAGGAAGGCAGGTCTTTGAAGTCGCGAAGCGATTGATAGGACCTTGTAGGATGGGCGTGATGGTCGGAATGTCGTTGCAAATGAAACAGAATCAGGTTCGACATAATATGGTTTGAGTTCCATGAGTGGTGCGGTTGTTGACGCTCATAACGTCCATCCGACATCTTCTCGCGCAGCAATCCGTAATGCTCAATGTAGTTGGCGCTGGTCAGCTGCCACCAGCCAAAGGCCATTTGAATGGGCAAAAAGATCAGCATTAACGGGCCAAAAAACGCCAGCAATCCCGCATAAAGCACAGCGGTCAAAATCATAGGCTGAAGAACTTCGTTCTCCAGGCTCCAGACACTTTTTCCACAACGACTGAGGCGCTGTTCCTCTAAATCCCATGCCCGCTTGAAAGCACCGGGAATTTCACGCAGTGAGAATGAGTAAATGGACTCGCCCATGCGGGATGTCGCCGGGTCCATCGGCGTAGCCACATCACGGTGATGCCCCTTATTGTGCTCAATGAAGAAATGACCATATCCGACCACGGCGAGGACAAGCTTCGCCATCCAACGGTCAAACGTTTCTTTTTTATGGCCAAGTTCGTGGCCTGTGTTCAGAGCCAGGCCATTCACGATTCCCAGGGAAAGGGCCAATGCCAGAAACTCGAAAACACTCATTGGTTGCGTGGATACCCACCAGGCACTGACAATCAAGGCGGCATAGTGAATAGGAACCGTCAAGTAGGTCAGTACCCGATAGTAACGATCCTGTTCAAGCCGAGGCACAGCCGACTCGGGGGGGTTGGAAAAATCCTCTCCAAACATGGCATCAATCAAGGGAACTGCGCCATACCAAAGGATCAACACCAATCCGTACCAGATGCTCCATCCGGTCTGGGCGACCAGATAAAGGCCTATAAGAGGTGTTGCTGGCCACAGCACAGAAAGGATCCACAGGTGGCGCTTTCTGTCCACATAGTTTTCGGCACCAGGGTCCCTTTGAAGGGACTCTGTTAGTACATTTTCTGACATTGACATGAGGATCACCTTATTGTTATTAGATTCATCATCTTTTTACATATTGTATTGTTTTGCATCGCGCACAACGGGCCACTCAGATGAGCGGGCCGGTTGTACGCAGTTACAGGATTGGCTATAAGTTGGGGTCAAACAACTACCCGAACGGGTAGGTTTGGCGCCGGATAACGGTCGATATACGTCATGCCCTGGCGCGCTCGCGTTCCGGGCTGGCAAAGCGGGAGACTTGACTGTCATGACACACCATAGCCTGGAAGACTGGTGTCGAAGGATGTCCGGCCGGATGTGGGGTCGTCAGCGCTTCATCACTCAAGGCTGTACAGACCGCCAGCGCCTGGGTGCTTCTGCGACGCCTGAGGCAAAAGTCGTTCTGTACCGGGCTCCGCCGGGCTACGGAAAATCTGTACAGGTCGCCCTGGCAGCAAACCGTCGTGATCCGGAACACGAGAGCGCCGTCTATATCAATGGACGATCCTACCCGGACCCGCGCGAAGTCACTGACAGCCTGTTTGCGGCGTTGGTTTTATACCAGATTGAAGGACCTGAATCCCGGGAAGCGCTGAAAAGTGACACTGACACCATCGAAGCGCTTCGGGACGCCTTGTTCAATGCAAGAAAGACCATAAGAATTTGCCTTGACGGGCCCGGTGAAGGGGCGGATAACGGGGATCTGATTGAGGATCTGATCTGTGAAACACCGGACAATGTAAAATTTTTTATTGCGCCCGGCAGCGCCGGGGCATTGCCGCGTTTGTCGCTGATGACGGGTGTTGTGACCTATGGTGCTGATGAGCTTGCCTTTACAGAAGAGGACCTAAAGGAGCCGGAGAAGCTTGGTGAGGTAACGGGTATAGGTGGCTCCGAAGCAGGCAACATTATACAAGCCACGGGCGGATGGCCCGCACTCGTCAGACTGATGCGCCAAACCCCGAACCCGGACCTGCCTCCCGAATCCTGGCCGGAAACCCGCTCGTATTTCAGGGACAATCTCTTGTCCGTGCTACCCAGACATGCGCGAAGGTTTGTTTGCAACGCCGCGATGCTCGAGGAGGTCAGCGCGGAGTGCTATGACTATGTCTATAAAACGCAGCAGGCTGATCAGGAAATTTCGTTTGTTAACGAAAAATTTGCACTTTTAGCCCCCACCGTTTCCTCCGGCGAGCGCCTGGCCATGCACCCTGTGCTGAGAGGGTATTTGCGTAGTGTGTTTAATGCCACTCAACGGGAGCGTCGTTCGTATGTACTGAAACGCGTTGCGTTCTGGCATTGGCGCAGGGGAGAGTACCTCCATTCAATCAACGTCGCCCTGGAGGCTAGTGACCATCGGTGGGCGCGCGTGGTCAGTGACAGCATCATACTGGACGTGGCGCTCCGGCAAGGTGAAATTGAAGTGCTTCGCACGTGGTTTGAAAAGGTGCCGGTCCGCACGATAAAAAAAATCGCTTCCTTAGGCATAGGATATGCCTGGACCCTGTATTTCAGCCAGCAGGCGCGGCAGGCAGAGGAAATGCTGGCCAGTTCGGACCATCCGATTTCCAGGGGGCTGGGCAACCTTGATGAGGAAGGCTGGCGGGAACTGGTTAAGGCAATAGGTAAAGCCACACAGGATGAATTGTCGGAGAGCCAGACGCTCTGTGAAAAGTGGATTGATGCCTTTGGCGATCGCAATATGGTCGGTAAAGGCGCGGCCCTTACATGCCAGGCATTCATTGCCTCCAGCGATCGCCGCTTTGAAGAGTTAGAAGAACTATTGCACAGAGCGGCGGTGGCCAACCAGTCATCCAATCAACTCTACGCGTTTATCTGGCTTAAAACGGCGGAAATCCAGACAGAATTGTTCAAAGGCGACATGGTCCGGGCAATGTACCTGTTGCGTCAGGCGAATAAAACCGCAGAAAAGATTGGCGTACCAAAAAGCTTTTTAAACAAGATGCTTGGTGTTCTTGAGTTACAAATTCTGCTCGAACAGGATCATCACCAGGTTTCCCCGGAATCTGCACAGATATCCTTTGATTTCGCCTTGAATTATGGCGTTACCGACATTCTGTGTGGATGCACACAGGCATGCAGCCGTTTGCTGTACCACCAGGGGTTGCGGGACAGGGCCATGGCCCTGTTGGAGCAGGCTCGCCTGGCCGCCAGCGAGCGTGAGCTCCCGCGCCTCAATATCCTGACAAAAGTTCAGTTGGCTGAGTTCACCCTCCTGAACAACGAGGAATTGGAGCCACCCATACTCCCCGATGAATCCGAGCTGTCATTTCTGCCTAATCAAAACCGGGCCATTCAGGCGCGCATTGCTTTAGTGAAATCAATGTACAGGCTAAGGCTTGGGAAGCAGTTTGGTGTGGCCGGGAACTATGCCAGAGAGGCGCTTCAGGCTGCCAGCGCCATCTCCGATGCCAGAACCAGGGTCGCCGCCCAGTATTGCCAGGCCCTGGCAGCGTTTGCCCTGGGTTCCTCAAAACCGGCGAAGCGCCTGATTCTTGATGCCAACCTGCATGCGGAGCATCTGAATTGCCACTTTACACCGCTATGGATAAAAGAAGCGCTGCTTTCTCTGAGTCCCCTTGCCCGGAATCTCTTTGATGATCCGCCAGACACCGCTGAAGCGGCCACTACAAGGGACCCGGAAGTCCGGGCAGAAGACCTCAGCGCTCCACCAGTACCGGGACATACCGACTCCGTTATCACGGTCAGGCAGATTTCCATACTGAAGTGTATAAGCAGCGGAATGACCAACAAAGCGATCGCTGAGAGGCTTCTTGTGACTGAGGATGCTGTCAAATGGCATCTGAAAAGGATTTTCAGCGAACTTGAAGTAACCAGCCGGGTTCAGGCAGTCACTGAAGCGCGACTGCGCGGGCTTTTATAGTGAGTGAAAAGTAACCGGTGCTCTGCTGGTTGCAGAACCGGACTATTGGCAGGGGGCATCTTCCCGGGGTGATCTGTTTTCGGTTTCGACGGAAAAAGGGCCAGTCCGGAGACTGGCCCTGTGTCAGGTTTCATCACTTTTGCGTGTAGGGAGACACATACCTGAGCTGAAGTTCATTCGGTGCAACTTGTATTGTGAGCTCAGTATCTACGTCGATCACTGAGTTTACTACTCCATTAACAACCCCGCCCAATAGGCGGCAAAGAAGACCTGTTCCGATACTACAAATTGCAGACTCCTCTTCAAGCAAGCCCACAGTTGCTCGCCCCAAAAGCCTCGTTGACAGCACAATCGGCTCAACATTTCGTTGTTCTATGACGATCCTGCCATCATCAAGGAAGGTTATCGGTCCAGAGAGCTTCAATCCATTAATTGGATAGCTGCGCAGATTATCCTCAAGGCGGGTGTTCGCCAGTCCGCTCAGCCTAACGTTCAGATACGGTGCATCAAGGTAAACATCCAGCTCGGTCTCGAAGGTCAGCTGACCGTCTTTTTGTAGAATCACACCATCAATCAGGCCGTCGCGGTTTTCGCCCTGGTAACGCATACGCAAGGCGAGGGGTCCGGTGTCAAACTCTTGAGAGGTCTGTAAATCACTGGTCGCAAGTACTGCGAGCAACTGACTGCTCAGATTGACCCAGATGTCGCTAGGCGTGGTAAGGAGTACCGACGGATGCAACTTCACAGGCACTCGCGTGCTGCCATCTTCGGCAACGGTTGGTTCACCCACTATCTCAACATCAAGGTTTGCTGTCAGAAAAATGAATTTTTTGAACTCATCGCAAGCTTCGGTGCCTACTTCACAGCCTATCTGCCCGTTATCCTCAAGCACCCCGCTACTGATCTCCGTGATGGCAAGCTTCATGGAATTTTCAGGAATTCCGCTGATGGCATCAGGCTCTTCCGGGTCCAGCTTCAGATTAGCATTCACATCCCTGCTCGGGAGATTTTTCAGCGGCAGAAGCACGGAGGTTTTGGTTATATCTCTGGCAACAAACCGGTTTTCAAGCGGTTGTCCGCCTGACGAAAGGTCCCCGAGGCTCCTTCCCGGGTCGGCGTACTGGCTCAGGAGCCTGCTGTACAGGGGGATACCCTGTTGATTGGTAATACCATCGGTCAGCACGTAACGGTAGTTTGTTCCTTGCTCCCACTTGTCGAGTGGTACGGCTCTCAGTTCACGACCATTGAGGAGGCTAAGACTATAACCTTCAACTGACTGCCAGCTGCCGTTCTCGTCCTGCTTTTCCACAACAACAGTTTCGCCGGCCACAATGGAGTCCGGATCGATATCCTGTGAGAAGCGCACGATAATAGGCTCGCTGGCCGGATGCTCGGTTATGGGCAGCAAATCATCCAGCGGGCGCTGTCCAAAATTCGCGGAAGCAGGGGTCTGGCTCGTGATGCCACCAAGACACCGCCCCTGTTTTCCGGGCTGGGCATCCAGGTCCGTCTTGGCGCATGGGTAACCAGGAAGGGTTGTAAGGGCAATCGGACCAACGTCAGCTGGCGGAACCTCCGCCGTTGGGTCGAGCCTGAAATTACGGCTTGTGCTGGCCATCGGATTACCCGACAGGTCAACAAGGCCGTCCATCGTAAGGGTATAATCGATGCCATGCGTTAACGGCTCGGTTGGCCGGATAACGAGAGCCGGACCGTCAAGCCGGGATTTAAAGGCAACCTCTGCCGATGTGGTGCCGTCATTGGCGATGAGGGTGATATTGTCCGGATTGATGGATGACGGAAGGAGAGGTTCCGAGAAATAGACAATCAAAGGGTCAGAAGGCCTCTGTATGTTGGAGTGTTCCCCGGGGACCCAGCTCTTGATGAAGGGCGCTGCGGTGTCCGCAAAGTCGGCCTGTAGCGGGGCATCTTCGACGTTGCGGAAGCCGTTCAGCTTGAAGGAAATCAGGCCTGAGGCTGTGTCAATGCCCATCACGTCCGGCTCAATAACACCAACGGCTTCGATGCTCAGCTTTCCGTCTTCGACGAGGGCAGTGCCCACCAGTTGCACGTGCATGAGCTGTTGGCCAAGGGCGCCGTTGGTAACGGTGTTCCCGGTATTCAGGGCCATATCGATGTAGAGTTCGAGCACCCGGGGTGCATCCACTGCATCGGTATAGGGGTTGGGTATCAGGAAACCATTGGCATCCGAGAGAAAGCGAACCCCGACGGCTTCGGACTCGAACCCGGCCGGCACAGCCCCCGCGATGCTGACTTCTACAGAGCTTCCGGTGAGCAAGGTGCCCCGTTCGATCCTCAACGGAATGCTCTGAGCGGCCGCCTCAAACTTGGGAATAAAACCCAGTTCCGCGAACACAGTGCCGGCGACACTGGTCGGGTTCTCTTCGCCCAGAAGAAGGGAGCTCAGGTTTACCGAATTGTAATCGGCACCCGTCAGTGGCAGTTGGCCTGGCATGTTTTCAGCTACCTGAGCCATGATCTGGCGCTTGCCAGTCGGAGAGCGGGAGTCGGTCGGGTTGAAGGTCAGTGTGCGATCTTCGGACAGGGTGTCACCCAGCAGAGCGCTTTTTATGCCGCTGGTCACGGTCAGGTTATAGGTTCGGGCCGGATCCAGGTAGCCTTCCGGATCCACCGTAACCCGGTGGTCCTTGACGTATACTTCGGCATTGACCGGTTCGCCGGCCTGGTCCGCCAGGCGGATGGTCTGGCCGTAAACCACCGATTGCGGGTCGACGGGCTCGGTAAACTGAAGCCGGAATGTCGTAAAGTCCGTGACGGGGTAGTCGTTCCCTCCGTCCGGAATGGTTCGCGCCAGTTCAAATCCGGTACCTTCGGTCTGGCTCAGAAGCGGGCCGGATGTTGCCGGTGCTGTCTTGAATTTGATTCCGTCCGCGGTCAGGGACACTGGTGCGCCGCCAACCTGAAGTCCCTCTGCGGTCAGGGTGTAGCTGGTTCCCGGTGCAAGCGCCTTGTCCGGCTTTGCCGCAAGCCCCATCTTGTCTTCATCAGTGAACATCACGTCTGTGAGGGTAACCTCGTTCCCGGTGGCATCCCTCAGGATCAGAGAGTCAGGAATGTCGGTCAGCGGTGTGTCGATGGACTTGTTGAAACGCAGGAAGACAGGTGTTGTTGTGGGAACGGTGGACGTGACACCGGGCTGATCGCCGCCCGGGGGCGTACTGTCAGCCGGATAGGTAAATGTCAGCGATCCGGGTGTCGGAGCCCGGGTAACGGTCTGCTGGTCGCCGCTATCCCCGCAGCCTGCGAGTGCTGTGGTGACAATCAATGCAATAGTGGTTTTTTTCATGCCGTACCTCTTCAAAATCTCAGCGTAATTGAGCCGCTGAACACGTGAATATCGCCGTCTGCAGTAACGTCTTCTTCATTGCCATTGAAGTCGACAATGGTGAAGTCACGCTCTTGCAGCATCTGGTACTGGTAACCGAGGTCCACGCGAACGGGGTAGGCCAGAAGACGGGTCCGGTTGTAGGTGGCACTTAAGCCAAGCCCGACAGAAATCTTGTCTGTGTCCAGGTAGTTGATTTCCGGGTTTCGGGTGGTTTTCAGAGGGGATTCTTCATAGGCGACGCCGGCACGGAAGGTAAAATTGTCGTTCAGCATGTACTCGCCACCGAGGCGGGGAGTCAGGGTGTCCTCAAACTGCATACGGGCAGCGGGGGAAAGGCTGTTCTGATCCTTGATGGTGTCGCTGGTAAATTTATCTTCCAGGCCTGACCAGTTCTGTTGTTCTACACTGCCGCCAATACGCCAGCCGTCACCTTTATACTGGGTGCCGACGACCCAGATTTCCGGCTGAAAGGAGTCTATCGTGGTAACCGCAAGCGCAAGCCCCGGATCGGGAATCGTCTGGTCGACAATGACGTTTGCGTCGATACTGGTGGAAGCCGATGATTCTGCCCGGTAAGCAAGGGCCGTTTCCCAGCCGCTCAACCAACAGCCGCTTTCAGGGCAGAAAGTTTTGCCCCAGTCGATGGAGGTACTGAGAATCGACTTTACAGAGGGTTCGGCATTGACTGACAGGCGCTCACGTCGTGTCTCACCGGCCAGGTTCGATAACGTATCCAGCTTGGCTGTGGCTTCGAGGGTGACTCTTGCCGAGATTCCGGCGTCAATACCTCGCCAGATGTTGGTGGCACCACCGATATTGAGGAACAGGGGTTCCCTGCCATACTCCATGAACTGGCCGCTTTCTGATGTGTTTGAACTGAAGGCCAGCAGTTCCTTGCCATACTTCTCTACTCCCGCGATGAAGCCAAAGTAAATGGGGTGCTTAAAACGGGTCAAGGAAGAAAGATTTGTTTTCATGCCGATGAGCACATGCTGACTCGGTGAGTCGGCGAGTACGTCGCCATCCCGCAGGGGGCCATCCGCTCTCAGTTCCTGTTCTGCATGAAGCAGGCCTAGGGTCAGCTCTCCCCGGGGATCTTTTGTCAGATAAGCCGGGTTATAGTAAGTGGCAGACACCTGATCGTTGAACATAGACAGGGATTGCGCTGTAGCCACGTCGGCTGCCATTACCCCGTAGGTGGTGCCGATGTTGCCCATGCTGGCCTGAGTGGGAAAAGAACCCCCAGCGGACAGAATTGCGATTGCAAGGCAAGAGGTAGGGCCCTTAGTAAAAAGGGGAGTCTTAGGCATTAATATGCTCCGTTTTCTCGTTATTGTTGTCAGTACATCTATACAGCGCTTGTTGAGGCGGTCAGATGCTGTTCAGCAAAAAAGCTTACTTAAACTGTTTTTTCGGAACATTGGCCCTCTTGACGCCACAGATCGTCTTTAACTCAGCCAGGCTTTTTCGTGAGAAAGGTTTTGAAAGGACGTCGCTCAAGTAGATTGCCGAAGCGCTGCTTGTCGAGCTGATGCGCCGGGGAGTCGACCTGGTTACCGCAGAGGTCGAGTCGGCTTACGCCAGCTCGGACGACCCGGTTGAGCGTTTGCGTCTTTGTATCAACGCACATCTGCGAGCCCTGTTGTTAGGTTCGGATGCGGTTTACGTGCTGTTGTTTGAATGGCGGGCGCTGGGCCCGGAGGCTAGTAAGGAAATCATCGAACTGCGTGACCAGTACGAGTCCCTGTGGGCCGGTATCCTCGAAACAATGATTGCGCAGGGCGTGGTCCGGCAGAATGTTGACGGCCGTTTGCTTCGCCTGATCGGCCTTGGGGCGCTCAACTGGGTTGCAACCTGGTTCGACCGGAACGGAGTCCATTCACTCGACGCCATTGGTGATTTTATCTGGCAGATCGCTATGGACGGTGTCATCAATAAAGGTGTCCAGGCATGATCTGGATTCGCCGGCATGGACGTACCAGTCAAAGCAACAGCGCTACCGCCAGCAGTCGCTCTGGCAGTGTCCCAGCGATCAGATCGGCAGTCAGTCGGATCAGTTATCGCTGCTGTCCGACAGGTAGGCGCCGTCCTCGTCATGGACTTCCTGGCCGGTCACCGGCGGGTTGAAGGCGCAGATCAGGCGCATGTCCTCGGTGCCACCGTACAGGGTGTGCTTGTCGTGGTTGTCCAGGGCGTAGAGGGTACC
>NZ_DFMB01000022.1:0-25419 GCF_002375325.1 Marinobacter sp. UBA3604 | reverse complement strand
TCTCCAGCCCGGTAGCGGTAGGTACGTGCAAGAACCTGCATATTTAGCTGCTCTCCATCACCGCCTGTTGGTGTTATCGTTAGGTCATGCAACGTCACAATCCGTGGCAGGCTCGCCACACTGCTGACAAACGTCGCCAATTCGTGATACGAACCCGATACCCGGATGTTGATCGGAAGCTCCGCGTAGAAATCACGCCGCTGCTCACCCTGCAACTTGACCTCCTGGAGCGAAAGGCCACTACCCAACGCCGTATTGGTAATATCCTCCAGCAGACCAGGCACTTCGGTTTCACTCGGGAGTTGACGCACAAGCGCGCCGAAGGTTTCTTCCATTTCCTCCATTTGCGCCTTGAATACTTCAAGGTTAGCCACCTGGTAAGCTTTGTCTTCGTAGCGCTTCCGAAGCTCCTGCTCGGTCTTTTCGACCCGGTCAAGCTGGACATACTGATCTTTGATAAAGAACCAGTAACCACCACCCAGTATCAGGCCAAAAATGATGAGCGCTACGATTGCCTTGATCGGGGCGGGCCAAATACCGGCATTGTTGACGTCCAGGTCATTGATATCAAATTCATTGAGGTTCTTGAGTGAGTCCGCGAGGCTCATTACTTGTCCTCCCCTTCGGGCTCTGGTGTTTGTTGCTGCACCGACAGGTTGAACTGGCTATAACCAGCACGACGGTTATCGGCGGCAGACACGTTTGACAGGTTAGGATTAGTGAACCAGTCGGACTCTTCAAAACGCCTCATAAGGGCGGAAATTCGGCTATTGGACTCCGACATACCAACGACATCCACTGTGTCTCCGGTCTTTTTGAGGTTCGTATAAAAAAGTCCATCTGGCAGCGTGCGAACCAGTTCGTCAAAAACCCGCACAATAACCGGGCGCTTGCCCTGGAGATCCTGAATGACCTGCATGCGCGACAGTAGCTCGTCCCGCTTGCGCTTCAAATCCTCGATCTCTTTAATCTGCTTATCCAGCTGCTTGGTTGCGGTTTCGATGTAGGCATTTCTGGATTCCTGGTAGGCGATACGGTTGTCCATATCGGTTTTCCAGAGAAAAGTCAGGCCGACAGCTATAAAAGCCGCCCCCAGTATCATCACCACAAACTGCTTCTGCTTCTCCGCCCGGAGTTCTTCGCGCCAGGGTCTGAGGTTAATCTTTGCCATCAGTCAAAGCTCCTCATTGCCAGCCCGCAGGCAATCATGAGTGAAGGTGCATCATTGCTCAGCGAAGACGCATTCACTCTTGACCCCACCGCCATGTCCGCGAAAGGATTTGCGACCAGCGTTGGTGTGCCTGTTTTTTCCTCGACCATTTCTGTCAGCCCCTGAATAGATGCCGTGCCACCTGCCAGGACCACGTAGTCAACCGCATTGTACTGGCTTGCGCCGAAGAAGAACTGCAGCGCCCTAGCAACCTGCTGAACGACCGCTTCGCGGAAAGGCGTCAGAACTTCGGAATCGTAGTCGTCTGGAAGACCACCCTGCTTCTTGGCCAGACCGGCTTCTTCAAGGGATAAACCATAACGACGCTGAATTTCTTCGGTGAGTTGTTTCCCCCCGAAAATCTGCTCGCGGGTGTAAACCGTCTTGCCTTCCGCCAACACGCTCAGCGTGGTCATGGTGGCGCCGATATCGACGATCGCCACAACGAGTTCTTCACCCTGGGAATCAAGCTGGGACTCAATGAGTGCGTATGCGCGCTCAAGTGCATAGGCCTCTACGTCCACGATCTTGGTGGTCAAAGACCCAATTTCTAGAGCATCTTCCCGAATATCGACGTTTTCTTTCCGGCACGCCGCAAGAAGTACATCGACCTGGTCCGGGTTGGTCTCAGACGGCCCCTGAACCTCGAAGTCGATCGCCACTTCATCCAGCGGATAGGGGATATACTGATCGGCCTCAAGCGTTATCTGGTCTTCCATCTCAAACTCGTTGAGACCACTGTCCATCTGGATCAGCTTGGTAATAACGGCGGAACCGGAGACGGCTACAGCCACCTGCTTGACGCTCGTACGTGATTTAGATGCGACACGTTTGAGCACTTCGCCCACCGCTTCGACATCCGTGATATTTTTCTCTACCACAGCATTGGCCGGTAGCGGCTCCACTGCGTAGCTCTCGACCTTGTAGCGGTCACCCTGCTTCGATAGTTCCAGTAGCTTGACCGAGCTGGAGCTGATATCCACGCCCAGCACCGAACTGGATTTTTTTCCTAACAATCCGAACACGCGCTCACCCTATACCTGGTTACATGCACCGGGTTATGAAAACTCCCGACGGAGTTCTTTCATATGTGTTTTTTATTTAAGAGAATTTCTTTAGTTTTCCGTCTACAATGCTCGTTCTTCTTTAATTGAGAAGCATTGCACCCGGGAAGCGGCTAGCCCTTCCTAAAGCAATTTCTCAAATGATAGACCTATATCCAACAGTTGTCAGAAAAAAATGTCTCATTTGTTGCGTACATCTCGCCTGTTTGCATGGCTATTTCTCACTGGACTCAGTCTCGCCACAATCGTGGCGTCAGGATTTTACCTTTATCTCCGCCCAGGTTTGCCTCCTGTGGAGCAACTCCTGGACATCAAGTTGCAGACCCCCTTGAGGGTCTACAGCGCAGACGACAAATTAATAGCAGAATTCGGTGAAAAGAGAAGGGCACCGGTCACAATAGAACAGATCCCTACAATTCAGTTACATGCCTTTATGGCAGCCGAAGACGCCCGTTTTTACGAACACTTTGGGGTCGACTTTAAAGGCCTGATGCGGGCTGCCATCGAACTGATCTCCACCGGCGAGATCCAGTCCGGGGGCAGCACCATCACAATGCAGGTTGCAAAAAATTACTTTTTGTCACGCGATAGGACGTTTATTCGCAAGTTCAACGAGATACTTCTGGCTCTTCAGATAGAGCGTGAACTGGACAAAAACCGCATCATGGAGCTCTACCTCAACAAGATCTACCTGGGCAATCGCGCCTATGGTATCGCTGCAGCCGCCCAGGTGTATTACGACAAACCCGTGACCGAGCTTTCTCTGGCAGAAATGGCCATGCTTGCCGGGCTGCCCAAGGCTCCCTCCGCCTACAACCCCCTGGCAAACCCCGAGCGAGCACAGATTCGTCGTAACTGGATACTGGGGCGCATGCGCGACCTCCAATACATCACCAGTGACGCTTATGAGCTGGCTGCCAGCGCCCCCCTGACCGCAAGCTTTAACGCCCCGTCCACTGAGGTTGATGCCGACCACGTTGCGGAAATGGCCCGAGCCGAACTGGTCAGGCGATTCGGCGATGCCGCCTACACCGACGGCTATGAAGTCAAACTGACCGTTGAAAGCGAGAAGCAACAAGAAGCGACGAGAGCCCTAAGAGCAGGATTGGAAGCATACGACCGGCGCCACGGTTTCCGCGGCCCCATTGGGCAGGTGGATGAAGAACAACTGGTCCCCGACAACCTCCCCAATCTGATGGCAAACTACCCCCGCGTAGCCGAGCTCGTGCCCGCAGTTGTAACCCGGGTGAGAGACGAAGACAGCGAGGTCGATCTTTACGCCCGCCAGCTTGGCGAGTCCGTAATGGCATTCTCCACAATGACCTGGGCCAAACGATACAAAACCGAAAATTTAACCGGACCCGAGCCGGGAAAGCCATCCGACGTAGTCGCTGCGGGCGATATCATTTACGTAAAACCCATGGTGGTGATGACACCCGAGCAGCCAAGTGAATCCGACATCCAGGAACAAAGCGATGATCAGCAAACCCTGGATATTGCCGAAGTCCGGCGCGTTGCGCTTTCGCAGGTACCTGCAGTACAGGGCGCACTGATCTCCCTTGACGCACAAACCGGCGCCATTGAAGCACTCGCTGGCGGATACAGTTTCAGTCAAAACAAATACAATCGCGCCACCCAGGCGAGGAGGCAGCCGGGCTCAACCTTCAAGCCGTTCCTGTATCTGAGCGCGCTGGAAAGCGGAATGACACCCGCAACCATCTACAACGACGCACCAATTGTGTTTGACGACTCCGAATTGGAGACCACATGGCGCCCACAGAATTCATCAGGACAGTTTTACGGCCCCACTCGCCTGCGAGAAGCCCTGTATCGATCCCGCAACCTGGTGTCAGTACGCTTGCTTCGGGACCTGGGCATCCAGAACACCATAGACTACCTTGAGCAGCTTCAGATCCCCACGGAGGACATGCAAAAAGATCTGTCACTCTCATTGGGCAGCGGGCTTCTGACACCGATGGACCTGGCCCGGGGGTTCGCGGTGATCGCCAACGGCGGCTATGACGTCGAGCCCTACCTCATCAGCCAGATCTCGGATATCAACAACGAAACAATCTTCGAAGCACCGGACGTCAAACTCTGCGATGAAAACTGCACAGAGAAACAGGAGAACAACTCCGACGACGAGAAAGAAGTTCGCATTGCGAGACGCCTGGCTGATGAACGCTCCGTATACATCCTGCACTCCATGATGCGGGATGTAATCAAGCGGGGCACAGGCCGACGGGCTCAGGCCTTGGGGCGGGATGACATCAGCGGCAAAACCGGCACCACCAATGAACAGAGAGACACTTGGTTCGGCGGCTTCAACCATGACGTAGCCACCACTGTTTGGGTTGGCTTTGATCAACCACAACCCCTTGGCCGTCGAGAGTTCGGCGCCAGTACTGCCCTGCCCGCCTGGATTGATTACATGAAAGTGGCACTAAAGGGCGAGCCGCCATCATTGATGGCAAGACCCAATGGCATCGTTAACATCCGCATCGACCCGGAAACAGGCAGGCGAGCAAGGCCAGGGCAAGAAGGTGCCATGTTCGAAATATTCCGTGAAGAGGATGCCCCGCCGCCGCTAGACCCTCAGGATGAGTCATCGGCCGGCGGCAACAATGGCAGTAGCGACGACCTGTCGAGACAGATATTCTGACACCAGCAAGCGGGGCGAAAAAAATTCTCGCGGCCACAAAAAAACCGGCGACTTAACAATCGCCGGTTTTTTTATTTCCCAACATTCGATTGGACTATATCAGATGATATCGTCCATTGATTTCAGTGGGTAATGGGCCGGGTAGCCGTTACGGGCAACGCCTGAGTCGACCGCCGCGCGAGCGACTGCCGCCGGAACAACTTCCAGCAGGCGCACGTCCATCGGCTTGGGAATGATGTACTCCCGACCAAACTCGAAACTTGCAACGTCATAGGCTTCACAGATTTCCTGCGGAACCGGCTCTTTCGCCAGCTCGCGAATCGCGTGAACAGCCGCCACTTTCATTTCTTCGTTGATTGCGGTCGCCCTCACGTCCAGAGCACCACGGAAGATGAACGGGAAGCCAAGCACGTTATTCACCTGATTCGGGTAGTCTGAGCGGCCTGTAGCCATGATCAGGTCATCGCGGGTAGCCAGCGCCACTTCAGGGCTGATCTCAGGGTCCGGGTTGGAGCAGGCAAACACAATCGGGTTCGGAGCCATCAGCTTAAGCTGGTCCGCGCTCAGCAGATCCGGGCCGGAAAGCCCGAGAAATACATCTGCACCGTCCATCGCATCATCAAGCGTGCGCTTGTCAGTATCGTTGGCAAACATCGCCTTGTATTGGTTCAGGTCCTCGCGACCGGAATGAATCACGCCCTTGCGGTCCAGCATGTAGATGTTTTCGGACCGAACGCCACAGCTGATCAGCAGCTTCATGCAAGCGATAGCCGCTGCGCCAGCTCCGAGGCAGACCACTTTGGCTTCATCGATTTTCTTGTCCTGCAACTCCAGGGCGTTAATCATGCCTGCCGCTGTTACGATGGCCGTGCCGTGCTGATCATCATGAAAGATGGGTACACTGCACTTTTCGATTAGCGCGCGCTCGATTTCGAAGCATTCGGGAGCCTTGATGTCTTCAAGGTTAATACCACCGAAGGTGTCGGCAATACGCTCAACCGTTTCAATAAATGCCTGGGGGCTTTCGGAATTGACCTCGATATCGAACACATCAATTCCAGCAAAGCGCTTGAACAGTACGCCTTTGCCTTCCATAACCGGCTTGCTCGCCAGCGGACCCAGGTTACCCAGACCAAGAATTGCAGTGCCGTCTGAAATCACGGCTACCAGATTACCCTTGGCGGTGTATTTGTATGCGTTCTCGGGGTCCTTCGCGATCTCGCGGACCGGCTCGGCAACCCCGGGGCTGTACGCCAGGGAAAGGTCGCGGGAGGTCTTGGTGGGCTTGGTGATTTCAACACTCAGCTTACCAGGCCGCGGCTTGGCGTGGTATTCAAGGGCTGCTTCTTTCAGATCTTGAGACATTGCCACTGTTCCGTTTGTCACGTTTAAGAGGTAATAAGCCACCGGGCCTTGCCCAGCGGAGCGCGACATTATGGCGCGAAGGGCTGCATCAGACAAGGCCGGATTGGCCACTTGTTAATCAGTCAATACGGCTTTTTGCGTATGCACTCACAACAGGCGCGCCCTACAGCGGGGGCCTGCAGATACAAAAAAAGCGCCTCGCAAGGCGCTTTTTCCACTATCAGCATTCGGATCAGGCTTTCTTGCCACCGATGCGACCACCGAAACGCTTCTGGAAACGGTCGATACGGCCGCCGGTGTCCATCACTTTCTGCTTACCTGTGTAGAAAGGGTGACACTGGGAGCATACATCCAGAGTCAGGTCCTGAGTAAACGTAGAGCGGGTCTTGAGAACGTTACCGCAGGAACAGGTAGCGGTAATCTCTTCGTACTTGGGGTGAATACCTTCTTTCATGGCGAACCTCTGTCGGTCATGCCGCTACCAGATCACGGGATTGCCTGGGTTTCAGCGCAATCCGGGTGTCAGGCACCGCATGTTTGAATCAATTGACAAGACGGGGCACAATCATGCCCTGCCGGAAACAGACCGCGAATCTTACTTGCAAATGCGGTATCAGGCAAGCCCCGGACCGTCTTATCATCCCGCCCGACACGGGACACGCCGGATTGCAGCCCTTTTTAAGGATAGGCAGATACCGTGACACCTTCATCGCCATGGAGCCAGATGTGCCCCGAACTGCGCGTATAGCATTGAATCGCCCTCTCCGGCGGCTGTTCGACTACCTGGTACCAGACCACCTGACATTACAAAAGGGCCAACGCGTCACCGTCCCTTTCGGCAGGCAATCGGCCACCGGTCTGGTGGTCGAGACTGACGCTCGACCACCAGAGGGCATCACTCTCAAGCCGGTCCGATCAGCCAGCGAGACATGGCCTGCACTGCCCCCGGAAACCTTCCGCCTACTCAGTTGGGCGTCGGATTACTATCAGCACCCGCTCGGCGAATGCCTTTTTACCGCACTGCCGCCCGCCCTGCGTCGCGGCAGACCTGCCGTGGAGCATGCCGAACCTTATTGGCAAGCCTGCGGCGATCCGGCGCTGCTGCCCGGCAACGCAACGCGACAGAGAGAGCTGCTGGCCTGGCTGAAGCGCCAACCCGGAGGCGCGGGCAGCAAACAGATTGTGCGCGCTGGTTTCACACAATCGCAAATCCGGAGCCTTCAGGAAAAAGAACTGATCGTTGAGACCACGCCACCCTCACCAAGCGGTGCGGCGGCGGAAACCCGGAATCGTATCCCCGTGCTGTCTCCGGCCCAACAAGAAGCTGCTGACCAACTTGCATCGTCTGATGACGGCTTCACGACGACACTCCTGTTCGGTATCACAGGCAGCGGGAAAACCGAGCTTTATCTCCATTACCTCAAGACTCACCTGGACAACAAGCACCAGGCGCTCGTTCTGGTTCCTGAGATCAACCTGACGCCGCAGACCGTTGCCCGCTTCCAGTACTATTTCGGATCCCGTATCGCAGTGTGGCACTCGGCACTAAAAGACAGCGAGCGACTCTCAACCTGGCTGAGAATCCGTAATGGTGAGCCGGTCATTCTGATCGGTACCCGCTCGGCTGTGTTGCTCCCCTTCACCGAGCTGAAAACCATCATCGTGGATGAGGAACACGACAGCTCCTATAAACAGGGGGAAGGATTCCGCTATTCCGCCAGGGACACCGCAGTCTATCGTGCACACCTCAATAATTGCCCCATTATTCTTGGCTCCGCAACCCCCTCTATGGAGTCCTACCACAACGCCCTGACCGGCAAATACACGCTGGTTCGACTTGAGGAGCGTGCAGGCAATGCCAAACTGCCGACGATCAAGTTACTGGACATTCGCAGCCGACCTCTGGAAGGCGGCCTCTCACGACCTGTGATGCGTGCTATCGAGAAATGCCTGAACGCCGGACAGCAAGCTCTGGTGTACGTAAATCGCCGAGGGTTTGCTCCGGTCATGATGTGTTTCGACTGCGGCCATATGGTTGAGTGCCCCCGCTGCGACACCCGCCTTACCTATCATCGCCGCGACCGTGCCATGCGGTGCCACCATTGCGACTTTCAGACCGCCGCGACAGACCACTGTCCAAAATGCAGCAGCGATTCATTCAAGCCAGTCGGCCAAGGCACTGAAAGAAGTGAAGATGTATTGGCAACACAGTTTCCGGACGTCCCCGTCGTGCGGGTCGATCGGGACAGCACTCAACGCAAAGGCAGCATTCAGGGTATTCTCGAGACAGTGAACAGCGGCAGCCCCTGCATACTGGTGGGCACACAGATGCTGGCCAAGGGGCACGACTTCCCAAACGTTACGCTCGTCGTTGTTGTTAATGCTGATGGCGGACTGTTCAGCGTAGACTTTCGCGCGCCCGAACAATTGATCCAGACCCTACTGCAGGTTAGCGGACGGGCCGGACGTGGTGAAAAATCAGGGGAAGTACTGGTGCAAACCTGCCATAGCGACCACCCACTACTGCGATCTTTAGCGGCGGGCTATTATCTCCCTGTTGCCGACCAATTGCTTGCCGAACGGGAAACCGGCCAACTCCCACCCTTCCGGTCAATGGCCATACTTCGAGCTGAGTCGAACATCATGGCATCGAGCCTCAAACTACTTGATGACATGAAGTCTAAGGCATCAGACTGCGGCGTTGAGTCTTGGGGGCCATTACCTGCTGTGATCGCGCGCAGGGCTGATCGTCACCGGGCCCAACTGATCATGGTTTCAAGCAACCGAATCCGGCTTAACCGTCAACTGGCAGCGCTTTGCCAGGAACTTGACCTGATGAAACTTCCCGCGGATATCAGGTGGGCAATCGACGTTGATCCGCTAGAAACCGGATGACCCACCAAAACTGTGACAACGAGGGCCTTTTTGCAATATTTTACAACCTGCCAAAGGCCATCAACTCGGTAAATTCCGTGTTTGGCAATGTTGAATCAGACTCTGAAGGCGCCCAATTCAGCGGGAGTGCAGCCAAGGCTGCCTTACCGGATCGGATTCAACAGGCTGTGTTTTTGATGGGCAGATTTCAATCCAGTCCTCAAGCGTCAACGTCTTTGACGTCACGTTTGAAGCCACCAACTGTGGGACCACACCTACCTCATCGCCGTCCGAACGCAATGGCCGCTATAACGGTTTGGGCTCCTACGACAGCATCAACCTCCGTATAAGCTTCATGAGTGCCAATAATACGGTGATCCTTCCTTTCCAAGGAGACTAAAGCAGTACCAACAACACCCTGTAGCATCGGGAGCCCTTCGCCCCCCCGGGGGAACGCAACTGGCCTCGAACAGCGTAATTTGAGTCGCCCGCACCTTTCCGCGATAATAGCGTCCTTCGACATCTCCGGCGGGACGCTTGCCGCCGTTCTTCCATTCTCTTGCAACTCGAGTCATCCGACAGCATGAAAGAGACCGTATCCGAACTTCTCCAGTCTGCGCTGGCGACCCTGCAATCTGAAGGCACTCTGCCCGCAGATCAGACCTTTACACCACAGGTAGGCAACACCAAGGACAAATCCCATGGCGATTACGCCTGCAATATTGCCCTGGTGGCATCGAAGGCTGCCGGTTGCCCGCCACGAAAACTGGCAGAAGCATTGGTCGAACGGCTACCGAACAGCAGCGCTGTCGAGAAGGTTGAAATTGCGGGCCCCGGATTTATCAACTTTTTCATGAGTACTGCCAGCGCCTTTGAAGTGGTCAACACCATTCTCGACGACGCCGGGCAATACGGCCGCAACAACAACGGCGAAGGCAAGAAGGTCCAGGTGGAATTTGTCTCTGCCAACCCAACCGGCCCCTTGCACGTGGGCCACGGCCGTGGTGCAGCGATAGGTGACTGCCTGAGCCGCCTGCTGGAAGCCAATGGTTACCAAGTCACCCGCGAGTTTTACTACAACGATGCGGGCGCGCAGATCAACAACCTGGCGCTTTCAGTGCAATCTCGAGTGAAAGGGCTGACACCGGAAGACGAAAACTGGCCTGCCGATGGCTACCGCGGTGACTACATCACCGATGTGGCCAACGCCTATCTCGCCGGCGAAACCGTTACCGCGGACGACCGGGAAGTCACCGCTAAAGCCGATCCGGACGATCAGCAAGCCATCCAGGAATTCGCCGTAGCCTACCTGCGTCGTGAGCAGGATCTCGACCTGAAAGCCTTTGGCGTGGAATTCGACGTGTACTTCCTTGAGTCCTCGCTGTATGAAGATGGCAAGGTAGAGGAAGCTGTCGAGCGCCTGCAGGAAAATGGCTATACCTACGAACACGACGGCGCCATGTGGCTGAAAACCACCGAATTCGGTGATGACAAAGACCGCGTGATGCGCAAGAAAGATGGCGGCTACACCTATTTCCTGCCAGACGTGGCCTACCACCTGGACAAGTGGCAGCGGGGCTTTACCACGGTTATCAATGAGCAGGGTGCCGACCACCACTCTACCGTCACGCGGGTCCGTGCCGGTCTGCAAGCGCTGAACGCTGACATCCCCCAGGGCTGGCCGGATTACGTTCTTCACCAGATGGTGATGGTGACCCGGTCTGGGCAGGAAGTGAAGATTTCCAAGCGCGCGGGCAGTTACGTGACGGTCCGCGACCTGATCGACGAAGTGGGCCGCGATGCCACCCGCTTCTTCCTTGCGGCCCGCAGAGTCGACTCCCAGTTGACCTTCGATATCGATCTGGCCCGCTCCCAGACCAATGAAAATCCGGTCTATTACATTCAGTATGCCCATGCACGTATTTGCAGCGTGCTCAGAAAGCTGAAAGAAGAAGGGGTTGAACGTGGTCTGAACGAATGTGTCGGCGACCTGTCCTTGCTGACACTCGACGAGGAAAAGGATCTCGCTAATCAGCTAGCCAAGTACCCCGAGCTGATAGAAAGCTCAGCCAAACTGAGAGAACCACATCACCTGACGCACTATCTCAGGGATCTTGCTGGTCAGTTTCATACCTACTACAACGCCCACAAAGTTCTGATCGAGGATACCGCTGTCCGGGACGCTCGCGTTTCCCTGTATCTTGCGGTCCGGCAGGTGATCGCCAATGGTCTTGACCTGCTTGGCGTAAGCGCTCCCGACGAAATGTAGCAAGTCAGGCTTCATGATCTGAATAATCAGGCACGCAACAGGAACTAACCCGGCCATGTCCCGAGACTATGCCCGCAAATCCAGACCGGCCAGCAAACCGGCAACATCAAAAAAATCCGCGAGGCCTGTGCGTAAGCAAAAGCAGCCCCCCAAACGCCCTGCTGCAGCCAAGTCACAGCGGGGCGGCTTGTCATTGAAGTGGATCCTGTCACTGGCAGCCGTGGGTGGTTTTATCGGCTTTATTGCCTATCTCAACTCACTTCCGACATCCGAGCCTCGCCAGGATGAAAAAGCCACAGCAGCCGAAACGCCTGCGGTAAAGGAAAAGCCTCCGGAAACCGCCGCAAAAGAAAAACCCGGCTTTCGCTTTTACGACATGCTTCCTGACTCGGAGGTGGTTCCTCCCGAGGTTGAGGAATATACCCCAGGGCCCGGACAGCAAACGTTTGATTACCTGGTGCAGACGGGGTCTTTCCGACAACAGCAAGATGCGGAGAGGCAGCGAGCCGAAATCGCGTTCCAGGGCCTCCGTGCCCAGGTCAAACGCATCGACCTCGACAGCGGAAGCATCTGGTACCGCGTCAATGTGGGCCCCTTCACCTCTCGCAGCCAGATGAATGCGGCTATCGACAAGTTGGTCAACCTCAACATTCAGCCTCTGGTCAGGAAGATTCCCAAGGAGGGCTAAGCCGCCCTCCTGACTCTCTTTCCTCCCACCCTTGAAAACCGCCCCCCCGCCTCCATAACTGCTGAATACTGTTTTCTATCAGGCAAGTGGAGCCAGAATGACTACCATACTTTCTGTCAGGCGTGACGACGAAGTGGCCATGGGTGGCGACGGCCAGGTCTCCCTCGGCAATACCGTAATGAAGGGCAATGCCCGCAAGGTTCGCCGACTCTATAACGACAAGGTGCTGGCCGGTTTTGCAGGTGGTACCGCCGACGCATTCACCTTGTTCGAGCGCTTTGAAGCCCAGCTTGAGAAACACCAGGGCAACCTTACGCGCGCTGCTGTCGAGCTGGCCAAAGACTGGCGAACAGACAGGGCTCTTCGCCGCCTGGAAGCCTTGCTGGCCGTCGCGGATAAAACCGCATCGCTTATCATCACTGGCAACGGCGATGTTATCGAACCAGAACAGGGGCTGATCGCGATCGGCTCCGGCGGTCCGTTTGCACAAGCGTCCGCGCGGGCCCTGCTGGAGAACACCGACCTGAAAGCCAATGAGATTGTGGAAAAAGGCCTGGATATAGCGGCCGACATCTGCATCTACACCAACCACAATCGCACCCTCGAAGTGCTGTCAGCCAACGACTGATCCGGAGCTAGCATGTCTGCAATGACCCCCCGTGAGATTGTCCACGAGCTCAACAAACACATCGTGGGCCAGGAAGAGGCCAAGCGTTCCGTGGCCATCGCCCTGCGCAATCGCTGGCGCAGGATGCAGTTGGACAGTGGTCTGCGCGAGGAGATCACACCAAAAAACATCCTCATGATCGGCCCCACTGGTGTTGGCAAAACTGAAATCGCACGCCGTCTCGCCAAACTGGCAGACGCCCCTTTCCTGAAAGTGGAAGCGACCAAGTTTACCGAAGTGGGCTATGTGGGCCGGGATGTCGAGTCCATTATCCGTGATCTGGCGGACATGGCCATCAAGATGCTGCGCGAGAAGGAAATGAAACGCCACGAGCATCGCGCCATGGATGCAGCCGAGGAACGTATTCTCGATGCCCTTATCCCGCCACCCCGGGATTTCAAGGAAGACAGTCAGAAAACCGAAGACTCTTCCACCCGCCAGCTGTTCCGCAAGAAACTGCGTGAGGGCGAGCTGGACGACAAGGAAATCGAAATCGACCTGCGCAACAGCGGCGCCGGCGTTGAAATCATGGCACCTCCGGGCATGGAGGAGATGACCAGCCAGCTACAGAACATGTTCTCGAGCATGTCCTCTGATAAGCGCAAGACCCGCAAGATGAAGGTCGCTGACGCCATGAAGCACGTTCGCGACGAGGAAGCCGCCAAGCTGGTCAACGAAGAGGAAATCAAGCAAAAAGCCATCCAGACAGTCGAGCAGAATGGCATCGTCTTCATCGACGAAAT
Source organism: Marinobacter sp. UBA3604 (assembly GCF_002375325.1). Lineage (NCBI taxonomy): Bacteria > Pseudomonadati > Pseudomonadota > Gammaproteobacteria > Pseudomonadales > Marinobacteraceae > Marinobacter > Marinobacter sp. UBA3604. The sequence goes on along the minus strand of NZ_DFMB01000022.1, from coordinate 11,877 downwards.
CGACAAGGTGGCCAAGCGCTCAGAGAACACCTCATCGGACGTATCACGGGAAGGTGTACAACGGGATCTGCTGCCCCTGATTGAAGGCAGCACCGTCAGCACCAAGTATGGTTCCGTGCGAACGGATCACATCCTGTTTATCGCGTCCGGCGCGTTTCACCTGTCGAAGCCGTCTGACCTGATCCCGGAATTACAGGGCCGCCTGCCGATCCGCGTTGAACTGCAGGCATTGACCCCGGATGACTTCAAGCGCATTCTCACGGAGCCAGACGCCTCTCTGGTACAACAGTACGAAGCCCTGATGGACACCGAGGGCGTCAAGCTGACCTTCACAGAGGACGCCATCGCCCGTATTGCGGAGGTCGCGTACAAGGTCAACGAGACCACGGAAAATATCGGTGCAAGACGCCTGCATACTGTGCTGGAACGACTGCTGGAAAGTCTGTCTTACGAGGCGGGTGATCAGGTTACCGACAGCTTCGAGGTTACCGCGGCGTTTGTGGACGAGAAGCTGGGTGAGTTGGCTGAAGACGAAGACCTGAGCCGCTATATCCTGTGACCCGCAAGGGCTGGAAGGCCCGAATGTACCCGATTGGGGGGCGCGTTCTTCGCGCGCCCTCCTAGCTCCCTCCAGATTGCTGAATCACGCCCACTACAGCGCCTTGCTGAATAGCTCCGACACATTGTCAAAGCCCGTTGCCAGCTTTCCTTTCTGAGCCCGTTTCTTGCGACCTTTCGCCACATAGAGGGGAAGCATCTCGCCGTACAGGCTGGTACTGATCGTACGCTGCTCATCTTCCAGGCGATCCCGACGCAAACGAATACCGTACTTCGCAAGCTTCGGCTCCAGCTCGTCCGCACGGTTCAGCAGATCGCGCCGCGTCATCTGGTAGGCATGCTCACATACCATTCGACGGGACTGGAAACTGAACACATTGGAGAAGAACAACTTGGCATCGTCACGCGTCGGCTCAAACAGCAGGATATCCTTTTCCGGGTAATCCCGGGTGTACTGCGCAATGCCCGACTGCATTCGGGAGTACACCATGGTGCGGAACATCTGGGACAGCAGGTTTGGCATACCTGACCGGGTCAGCTCCCCCGGCCCCATGGTACCGGCTCGTACAGCTGAGCTCGCATCAATGGGAACCTGGGGGTTGACCGCAAAAACCAGATCCGCACCGTCCTCAAACGCCACAGACGCATGCAGTCCCTTTCTCAGGGTGCCATCCACGTAGTAGCGCCCATCGATAGTGACCGGAACATAGATGCCCGGAGACGATGTACTCGCCTGAATCGCCTTTGATATGGGTACATGATCAAAACCGGGGGCACCGAAACAAACCGCCTCGGTGCTTTCCACATCCGCCGCAACGATGTACAGACTGCGCTTGAGCTGACGGAAATCGTTGGTGCGGCCAAGCATGGTGAAGGCCCGCTGCAAATATTCATGCAAGCCTTCGTTGTCAAAAAGACCCGCAGGCGCGGCCTGCGCGAGGATAGTCAGTGCTTCCAAAAGACTCTGGTCATAAGGGTTGTTCACAAACCGCCTCACAGCGGTCGTCACCAGCCCCGGAACCGCCAGCAGGCGACTACCTAACTCCCGGAACGCCGGGCGATAAAACACTTCCGGATGGAAGGGATGTACTTCCGCTTCATTGCGCACAAAAATCCGGCACAACTGGGCCGTGGTCATCTGGTTTGCCAGATTGGCCGCAACAAAAGAGCCAGCGTTCACTCCCACGTACACATCAATATTATTAAAATCAAGACCGTCCAGCACCTCATCCAGTGCTCGCAACGCCCCGATTTCGTAGATACCACCCAACGGGCCACCGCCGCCAAGGGCAAGGCCGATGCGAGGTTCGGGCTTAATCGCTGTTGTGGTTGCCGTCATTCGATATCCCCATGCGGGTGCGGTTGGCCATTGCAATTAACACTAGCAGCCAGTTTTAGAGTCCACACCCTATATAGGACCAATTGGCTATACACCTTCACGAAAGGGCCCTTTCGGCATGGGCAATGGCGCTGGTCTTGCCCGGGCGCAGGTAGCGACCAAATCCGGCATTGCGCAACGCCAAGTCCACACAACTTTTGATAACGTGGGGAGAATCCAGCAGCAGAACATCCTCGAGCAATTGCGCAGACCACTCGCGGCTCACGCTACGGATAACGGACTTGACCTTCGGCAGGCTGGCCGCATTCATGGACAGGGAATCGTAGCCCATCGCCATCAATAGCAGCGCGCCGCCAGGGTCACCCGCCAGTTCACCGCAGATACCGACGGGCTTGCCGACCGCATGGGCGTCCTGGGCCACGCGCACCAGCGCCTGAAGCACGGCGGGATGATAGGAGTGGTACAGCTGCGCGACCCTGGGATTGTTGCGATCCACCGCCAGCAAGTATTGGGTGAGGTCGTTTGAACCCACAGAGAGGAAATCCACGCGATCCGCCAGTTCGCGAATCTGATACACCGCCGCCGGAATCTCCACCATTACCCCGACCTTGGGCATATGGATGTTGTAACCTTCCTCCCTGACCTCATGATAAACCCGGTAAATAAGGTGGAGAGACTCTTCCACTTCTGAAATATTGCTGATCATCGGCAGCATGATCTGCAGATTGTTCAGGCCTTCACTCGCCTTGAGCATCGCGCGCACCTGAACCAGGAATATCTCCGGATGATCCAGGGTTACCCGGATACCGCGCCAGCCCAGAAACGGGTTCTCTTCCTGGATCGGGAAGTACGTCAGCGCCTTATCGCCGCCGATGTCCAGCGTACGCATGGTGACAGGGTTCGGCGCAAAGGCTTCCAGTTGCTCGCGGTAATATTCGCGTTGTTCCTGTTCCGACGGGAATCGGTCCTTGATCATGAACGGCACTTCGGTTCGGTACAGACCGATACCTTCAGCACCATGGCTCAAAGAACGCACCACATCTGTCATCAGACCAGTATTCACCAGCAGCGACACCCGGTGGTTATCGGTGGTTTCGCAAGGCAGATCCCGCAGGGCTTCCAGCCCTTTGACCAACTCGTCTTCCTCGTCACAGATTTCCTGGTAGAAGTTCCTCAGATCCATGGAGGGTGACGCGAAAATCTGCCCTTCAAAGCCATCAACAATCAGGTCCTTGCCATCCAGTTGGTTGACCGGAATATCTACCAGCCCCATGACGGTGGGCACACCCATGGCACGCGCCAGGATGGCAACGTGGGAGTTGCTGGAGCCCTTAACCGACACCAAACCGACCAGTTGCCCCTTGGGCACCTCTCCGAGCATGGCCGGTGTCAGCTCTTCACTGACAAGGACTGTGTTCTCAGGATAGACCGTGTCTTTCTGCTCACCTTCCTGTAAGTGGGACAACAAACGGCGGCCGAGGTCGCGGATGTCCACAGCCCGTTCCTGCAGGTAGTGGTCGTCCATCATTTCAAAGTGGCGAACGTACTGCTGAACCACCTGCTTCAATGCGCCCTGGGCCCAGAAACCCTCCTTGATCCGGTTGCCCACCTCACCCGGCATTGCGTCATCACCCAGCATACGCAAATAGACATCGAACAGAGCCTGCTCTTCCGGGCGAAGCTGGGAAGCAAGCCGGGCCGCTACCCGCTCAATGTCTTCCCGAACCGCTGTCACCGCGCCTTCAAACAGCGACAGTTCCAGCTCAACATCATCGGTGGGTTTCTCAGGCACAACGTCCAGGTCGGCGGCCGGGTACACCACCACGCCCTTGCCAATGGCAACGCCCGGCGCACCAGGCACACCACTGAAACTGACATCAGTCGCTTCTTCACCGGTCAGGGAAAGACCGCTGATGGCGCCCGTTGCCTCGCTGTGGGCGATAACACCTGCCAATTGGGCCGAAACGGTTACCAGGAAGGCTTCTTCACCCTCGTCAAAGCAGCGCGAACTTTCCCGTTGCTGAACAACAAGAACGCCAAGAACCCGGCGATGGTGAATGATGGGAACACCCAGGAATGAGCGAAAACGCTCTTCGCCGGTCTCAGGGAAGTAACGATAGCGGGGATGGGACGGAGCATCTTCAAGGTTGATAGGCTCCTCCCGGGAGCCAACCAGACCAATCAGGCCCTCGGAATAAGCCAGGCTGACCTGCCCTACTGCTTGCTGGTACAAGCCTTCTGTCGCCATCAATATGTAGCGATTTGTGGCTGGATCAAGCAGATATACCGAGCAAACCTCGGTATCCATGGCTTTCTGCACCCGCGAAACAATGACATCCAGCGCCTCCTGCAAATCGCGGGCACTGTTTACCTCTTGTACAAGACTTCGCAGTATGCTCAGCATGGCGGGTTCAATCCGTCATTTCTGTGTGTCCTTCGCGCGTCGGGAAGGCTCGCTCTGGCGCCACTGTTCCATGTCATAAAACAGCCGCGGCGCGAGCTCTCGCAGCGCACGTCGATAGACCTCGCGTTTGAACGAGACGACCTGCCCAAGCGGGTACCAGTAGCTAACCCACTGCCAGCCGTCGAATTCCGGCGAGTCCGTGCCGTCTACGCGCACCTGCGCATCCGGCGAAAGCATCCTCAGCAGGAACCATTTCTGTTTTTGTCCCACGCAGACCGGGTGCGAATTGTGCCGCACCATCCTGCGAGGGAGGCGGTATCTCAGCCAGCCACGGGTACAACTGATGATTTCCACATCGCCTGTACCGAGACCTATTTCCTCCGCCAGCTCCCTGTAGAGAGCCTCCTCTGGTGATTCGTCGTGCTTGATACCACCTTGAGGGAACTGCCAGGAGTCCTGCCCTATTCGCCTTGCCCAGAGGACTTCCCCCCTGTGATTGGCCAGAATGATTCCGACGTTGGGTCTGAAACCGTCCGAATCGATCACGGCACAGTCCTCTTAAAAGTCGGTTGGCCGGATTAAAAATTCACCGGCCGGATTTATCCAAGTTGCTCTCATTCTTACAGAATCCCAAGGCTTCGGCAAACGGAGCCGACTGCGGCATGTCATGGTAAACTGTCGCGCCTGTAATGGCCGTTGTTCCTGTTGGAGGTAAACAAATTGACGCTTGCGATTTTTGATCTCGATAACACCCTGCTCGCCGGAGACAGCGACCATGCCTGGGGTGAATTCCTCGTGGAAGAGTCTATTGTGGATGCAGAAGAATACCGGCAGGCGAATGACCGCTTCTATGAGGAGTATTTGAACGGCGAGATGGACATCATGCGCTACCTGAGCTTTGCCCTTCAGCCTCTTGCACGGCATGACACGGAACAGCTGCTGACCTGGCGCAAACAGTTTGTGGCGAAAAAAATCCAGCCAATGATGCTTGCCAAGGCCAAGGCATTGCTGGATAGCCACCGGGCCGAAGGCCACACGCTGATGATCATCACTGCAACCAACCGGTTCGTAACCGAGCCGGTGGCTGAACTGCTGGACATTGACCATCTGATTGCCACTGAGCCAGAGATGGTCAATGGGCGTTATACGGGAGAGGTTGCAGGTATTCCCAGCTTTCAGGACGGGAAGGTAACCCGCCTGAATGACTGGCTCGAATCAACTGGAGAAAGTCTTGAGGGCGCCTGGTTCTATAGTGACTCCCATAACGACGCCCCATTGCTTCGCAAAGTCGACAACCCGGTCGCAGTCGATCCGGACCCCACACTTGAAAAAATTGCGAAAGAGAGCGGCTGGAAAGTCATGAGCCTTCGCGGGTAACTATATGCCTATGTGCCCGGGAAGGCCCCAGGGAGGGAGTGCCCGGGATACGCTGTGAATCCGCTACTTCTGAGTTTCATTCTCGGAAGCCCAATAGATCGCAGTGAAATCCAGAATCCCGGCCTCAAAGAAACCCAGTCAATGACCGAACAAAACAGCTTTTAATATAATCGGTCTCCGGAATCCCCGGCACTACCGGATGATCCGGCGCTTGATGGCCTTGCTCCAATAACTGAACAAATCGGTCGATCTTACGGCCACTGCCGCGAATAATATCCGTCAGTTTTTCCTGGGACAGGTGCATGGAGCAGGAAGCCGACACCAGTAGTCCATCCCGACCAAGCAACCGGAGTCCCAACTGGTTCAGGCGCGCATAAGCCTCTTCCCCGGCCTTCTGGTCGCGCCGACGAGGAATCAGTGCCGGCGGGTCCAGCACGACGATGTCGAACTTTTCCTTCTCATCGCACAGAGCCTTCAAAGCGTCGAAGGCATCACCCTCGATCGTCTCGATGTTATCAAGGCCATTGATCTTCGCATTGTGATGAACAGAATCGATGGCACCAGCGGAACTGTCCACACAGGTCACCTGCGTCGCCCCGGCACAGGCAGCCTGGATCCCCCAGCCACCCACATAGCTGAACACATCCAGCACGCGCTTGCCCGGCGCATAGGCCTGAAGGCGCTGCCGGTTCATGCGGTGATCATAGAACCACCCCGTTTTCTGCCCTCCCTCCATGGGGACTTCAAAGCGCACGCCATTTTCCTCTACCGGCAGGAGATCAATCGCCGGGCCATGGGCCTGCTCAACGTAGGTATCCAGCCCTTCCACCTTCCGCATCTTGCCGTCGTTCTTGAGGATAATCGCCCGCGGATGCGCCAACCTCTGAACCGCACGAACAATCGACTCCTTCATCTGCTCCATGCCTGCCGTGGAAATCTGAACCACTACAACATCATCAAACCGGTCAATCACCAGCCCGGAAAGCCCATCACTGTCACCAAACACCCAGCGATAAAACGGCTTGTCAAACAACCGCTCCCGCAGCGCCAGCGCCGTCTCAACCCGCTCAGTAAGCCTTTGCGGCGTCATGCCATGGGCGGCATTCCGGCTGATCAAACGGCCGCAGATCAGCGCATGCGGGTTCACAAACACCGTTCCCATGGGCTTATCGTTGGCCGCACGCAGCTCAGCCTGGGCACCGGCCTCAAACTCCGTCAGCGGAGAACGACGGGTATCCACTTCATTGCTGTAGACCCAAAGATGGCCAGCCCTGAGCCTGCGCTCGGCGCCTTTGCGGAGGTATAAAACCGGAAAATTCATAAATAACCGCCTGAAGAAAAAACAAAAGGAAGGCTTTTCGAAACGAGTCCAGCACACAGGTCCGGGGATTAAGCTGGGCAGGCTTTCCAAAACTGTGCGGAGCCATGGATGGCGGAGCCCAAGCCGCACAGGGACGTCTCGAGGCGTGTTTTGGAAAGCCTGCCCAGCTTAATCCATGCTCCGGACACTAGAAGTCCTACTCCTCGGCAGCAACATGCTCCGCATAAGCCGCCGCATCCATCAGGCCATCCAGCTCACCGGCATCCGCCAACCGCACACGGAACAACCAGCCATCGCCATAAGGATCCTCATTCACCTTCTCAGGCTCATCCTCAAGGCTCTCATTGACCTCAATCACCTCACCGGTCACCGGACTGAACACATCCGACGCCGACTTCACCGACTCAGCAACCCCTGCCTCTTCAGCACCGGTCACCGTTGCTCCCACATCCGGAACACCAATAAAAACGATATCGCCCAACTGATCCTGGGCAAAATCAGTGATTCCGACAGTTGCAGTGCCATCATCGGCTACACGCACCCACTGATGCGTCTCAATGTATTTCAGGTCTGCGGGTGTTTCGCTCATGGTCAGATATCCCCGATGAATAATTTCGCGCATTTTAACCGAAGAACGACGCCCCCGCGAACATCTCAACCAAAGTTGCGACCCATTCCAGCTTCAAACCAGCCCCCAGGTTGTCTCCCGAGCCATCTCCATGAACGACTGAAGATAGGCCACGTCCACATCCCGCTCACGGAGGCCCAGGAAAATCTGCTTATCAATACCCTCTCGACCAAGCCGTACCGGGCTGATCGGCATCTGATGGGCGTACTCCTCCACCAGCCAACGGGGAAGTGCCGAGACACCCCGCCCTGCCGCGACCATTTGCAGCATAATGTCCGTGGTTTCGATGGTCTTATGCCGGGCCGGGCTGCTGTGGGCCGGCACCAGAAACCGGGTATAAATGTCCAGCCGCTCGGCATCCACCGGATAGGTAATCAGGGTCTCACTCTCCAGATCCGACGGCTCTGCCCATGGCCTGGAGGCCAGTGAGTGATTGCTCGGCACTACTAATACCTGCTCGTAATCAAATACCGGCTCGTACACGAGCCCCTTGCGGTGCAACGGGTCCGGCGTCACCAGCACATCGATGTCATAACCGAACAAAGCACCAATGCCACCAAACTGGAAACGTTGTTTCACATCCACATCCACGCCTGGCCATTGCTCAAGATACGGCCCAACCACCTTGAGTAGCCACTGGTAACAGGGATGACATTCCATACCAATTCGCAGGCTGCCCCGTTGGCCCCGGGCAATCTGGCCTACCAATTCCTCCGCGTGCTCAAACTGCGGCAACAAACGGTTCGCCAGTGACAACAGATACAACCCTGACTGGGTTGGCCGAAGTTTACGGCCTTCACGCACCCACACCGGCGTCCCCAATTGTTTCTCCAGCTTCTTCATGGCATGGCTGAGGGCAGACTGGGTCAGACACAGGGCGTCCGCCGCCGCAGTCAGTGAGCCGCTCCGATCCACTTCCCGGACAATCTCCAGGTGGTTGCGCTCAATCATTGGCCAGCCTTTTGAAAAAAAATCATGGATTCATGAGATTTTACCATTATTTTTCATGGCAGATCATCGCTAGCCTTGATGACCTGACTGAATGACGACAGGAGATTCATCATGGTAACCACCCATAACCTGGGCTTTCCCAGGATTGGCGAACGTCGCGAACTCAAGTTTGCCCTTGAGGGCTACTGGAAGGGCGAACTGAACGAAAACAGCCTGCAGCAAACCGCCACCGGGCTGCGCGCCAGCATTTGGCAGAACCAGCGACCACTCACCTTGGCGCCGGTCGGGGACTTCTCGCTCTACGACCACGTACTGGACATGAGCTCCACACTTGGCAACCTGCCCAAGCGCTCAGGCAAGGCCGATGACCACGAACTGGACCGCTACTTCCGCATTGCCCGTGGCCGCTCTCCGGCGGACGACGATTGCTGTGGCGTGCATGCCGGAGAAATGACCAAATGGTTCGACACCAACTATCACTATATTGTCCCGGAGTTTGGCGCGGATACACAGTTCACCCTGAATCCATCGCGTTTACTGGAACAACTGGCCGAAGCCAAAGCTGCGGGCGTTAACGCCAAGCCGATTATCATCGGCCCTGTCACCTATCTCTGGCTTGGCAAATCCAAGGACAACACAGACCGGCTCAGCCTGCTGGAGGACTTACTGCCGGTCTATGCGGAGCTGTTGAAGCTTCTTGCCGACAATGGCGCAGAGTGGGTGCAGGTTGACGAGCCAATCCTGGTCACAGAATTGGGAGGCGACTGGCGGCACGCCCTGAACCTGGCTTACCACAACCTCAAGACCAGCCCGGTAAAACTGCTGTTGGCCACCTATTTCGGCCAACTGCGGGAAAACCTGCAACTGGCCTGCGAACTACCGGTTGCCGGCCTGCACCTGGATGCGACAAACGCCCGTGACGAAGTATCCCGCGTGACTGACTGGCTGCCGGGGCACAAGGTACTCTCACTGGGCGTGATTGACGGCCGCAATATCTGGAAGACAGACCTGCAGGCAACCCTCGACTGGCTCGAACCGGTCTACCAGAAGCTGCAAGAACGGCTGTGGATAGCGCCATCCTGCTCACTTCTCCATGTGCCGGTGGACCTGAACAACGAAACCACCATGGACCCGGAAATACGCTCCTGGCTGGCCTTTGCGCGGCAAAAACTGGAAGAACTGCAGTTGTTGGCCACGGCACTTACCGATGGCCAGGATGCGGTGACCCGGGAACTGAAGAGCAATGCAGACGCCACACTCAGCCGCAGGAACTCAACCCGCGTGACGGACCCACAGGTTCGCGAGGCGGTCGCGGCGATCACGCCTGAGCTGGGTCAGCGCAAGAGCAGCTACCAGCAGCGCTCGGCGATCCAGGCAAGCCACCTGAAGCTGCCGCGCTACCCCACAACCACTATCGGCTCGTTCCCCCAGACCAAGGATATCCGCCAAACACGGCTCAAGTTTCGTAAGGGTGAGCTCGCACCCGAGGAATATCACGAGCGAATCCGCGCGGAAATCCGCCACTGCGTTGGGGAACAGGAACAATTGGGACTGGACGTGCTGGTGCACGGTGAGGCGGAACGCAACGACATGGTGGAGTACTTCGGCGAGCAACTGGAAGGCTACGTGTTCAGCCGCTTCGGCTGGGTACAGTCCTACGGTTCCCGCTGCGTGAAACCACCCATCCTGTTCGGCGATATCTCCCGGCCCAAAGCCATGACCGTGGAATGGATCCGCTACGCCCAGTCGCTGACAGACAAGCCTCTGAAGGGCATGCTCACCGGCCCGGTCACCATCCTGAACTGGTCCTTCGTGCGCGACGACCAGCCCCGGAAAGACACCTGCCTGCAACTGGCACTGGCCATCCGTGAGGAAGTACTGGACCTGGAACAGGCTGGCGTGAACATCATTCAGATCGACGAAGCCGCCCTTCGAGAAGGCCTGCCCCTGCGCCAGAGCGATTGGCAGACCTACCTGGACTGGGCCATCGAAGCCTTCCGGATTACGTCCAACGGCGTGAAGGACGACACTCAGATACACACCCATATGTGTTATTCGGAATTCAACGACATCATCGAAGCCATCGCCCGCATGGACGCCGATGTCATCACCATCGAAACCTCGCGGTCTGACATGGAGCTGCTGGATGCTTTCAAGGGCTTCCAATATCCCAATGATATTGGACCGGGTGTCTACGATATTCACTCGCCCAACGTGCCTGGGACTGAACAGATCGTGTCGCTGATGAACAAGGCCGCGGAAAGAATCCCCGCCGAGCGGCTCTGGATCAACCCGGACTGCGGGTTGAAAACCCGGTCGTGGGAGGAGGTGATTCCGGCGTTGAGGGGAATGGTGGCTGCAGCTCGGGAGTTGCGGGAGGCGTGAGCTTGGGGGGAGAGACATGGATGGTCTCTCCCCACTTCAATTTCAGGACGCCAATTTTGGCAGAAAGGAGGTATCTACCCAATACTGCCCGGGGTTTGTCGGGTTGATATAAACAGGGATCGAATCACCAAGGATATGGCTTGAGGGATTGAACCACAGGTTACCGCTCCTGAATACGTGGATATCTGAAGTAACCGGGTTCTGCCACTGACACACAATCTGATATGGGCTCTTACCATTCATAACGAGCCTCTCGTTTCTTTCCACCCCCTGATAGCGGGATTGAACCAGCTGTCCCGTTTTGCGCAGTTTTGCCGCACTCCCGTTCCTGATGGCAGGCACCACAAACATACCAGCGCCAACCAAAAAGAACGCTGCTCCAATCCCGCCGACAATAAGGGCCACGCCCCAAAGCGAGAAGAAATCATCGATACGTGCCGACTCCGGTTCACCCGGCGCAAAAAGTACACGTACTTCCTCTCCACGACTGTAACTCGCAGGGTTGCTGCCGCTTGAGGACTGAAATTCCACCGGTCTGCCCGACTCATACTCAAATCGGACAATGGGATAATAGGCGTTGGAATCACTGGACCGTGAGCGAATCAGGTCAGATACAACCCCGGGCTTGGCTGTTGCGGTTTCAAGAAAGGTTGAAGTGCTCTGGAATGCGAAAAAGGCGCCGGCCAGCATGCCGAGGCCTACGAGCGTAAAGATAAGACGCAGGGTTTTAAAAGTTTTCATCTCAGTTCCTTTGATCGTTTCGTCCATAGCCGAAAACGACCTGTTTTCGGCTATGGGAATTATACGCGGATGGGCTCCTATTGAAATGGTGAAGTTTGATCCCTACCTGTCTCCGACACAGTTCGCGTTAAAGGTGCCGGCTTCGACAGAAAGAGCTATCGTCAAATCTGGTG
>NZ_DFMB01000006.1:0-7968 GCF_002375325.1 Marinobacter sp. UBA3604 | reverse complement strand
GCCAACTATCCTGCCAGAGGGGGCCGCGGCCAAACACCAAACCCAAAACAGCCGAAGCCAGGCATTTAACGCCTGCGTTTAGCGGCGCCCCGACAGGGGCGTCCGGTGGAGGCCGTAGGCCGGAACGAACTACAACAACTTGTTAAGTGATTCCAGGCTGTCAGGCCCACCATCCAGCCGAACGCACTCGGCGGACTCTTGTTCCAAAGGGGCAGCGGACTTTGTATGGAGGTGAGCAGAAATCATCGATGTAACCAATTCATCGAGTAAACCGGCAGGAATCCAGACCATTCCGCTGCCCCTTAGGCTGTTAGGGACCGGACTGCCGCATACTGAGCAGAAATCGCTTCGGAAGCCGCTGGGCTTTTTGTAGGACCTGATATCACTTTCGCCTGACACCCAACGAAAAGCGCTACCCTGCACAAAAGTGGCAGCATTAGCGGCTGCCCCCGTGGCTTTGCGACACAACGAACAGTGACATTGATAGAGGTTGCGAATCTCCTCTTCAATTTCGAACTTCACGTTTCCGCAGAGACATTCACCTTTCATCGATCATTCCTTTGACACTTAACAGCTAATTCAACGACAAATGACATCTACCAAAAACGCGCCTATTTCATACACCCTAGATGTCACTGACCATAATTTTCTTTTATTTTCAATAAATTAAAATATTCAACAACTGACCAGTCTGAAAAATAAGCGTCAATTGTCAAGTTTCACCCAGTACACCTGTTCGCTTATCTGAAATAGATCCTCAACGACTATTCCATATCTTTCATAGAGTTGTCAGCTCATTGGTACGAAATTTACGAAGTTTTGCGACAATTGTCGTATATCTCCGTTTTTCACCGTGAAATAACCCAAAAGCAGGCCTAAAATGCTGTATAAATAAACAGCATGGAGGCTGAGCCGATGATTTTGGATGTCCCACCAAAGTTGCCAGACAACCCTACCCGCTTTATGGATCAGCTGCGCACACTGATTCGTAGCCGAAATATGGCCTACAAGACTGAACAGACGTACTGCCACTGGATCAAGCGCTTCATCCGTTTTCATGGTATGCAGCATCCTTCCGCTTGTTCGGCAAAAGAGGTGGAACAATTTCTATCGCACCTTGCGGTGCAGCGTAACAACAGTGTCAGTACCCAGCGGACTGCGCTGAATGCCCTCGTGTTTCTGTTCCGCGAGTTTCTGGAGCAGCCCCTGGATGAACTATCGTTTGAAATGGCACGAAAACCCAGACGCTTACCCACCGTTTTTACCCATGATGAAGCCAAAGCCGTTATCAACGGCCTGGAAGGCGCTCCTCAGTTGGTTGCGCGCCTGATGTATGGCTCCGGCCTGCGAATCAACGAAGCCTTAAGACTTAGAGTAAAAGATGTGGATTTCGGGATGCAGCAAATCATCGTGCGCAGTGGAAAAGGCAATAAGGACAGAACAACCTTGCTCCCGGACTCATTGGCAGAGCCATTAACCCTGCAAATTGACGCTTGCCTGGTTCAGCACAAGAAAGACCTGGCCGGCGGTCATGGCGAAGTCTATATGCCCTTTTCTCTGAATCAAAAATACCCCAGCGGAGGCAAAGAACCTGCCTGGCAATATCTGTTTCCAGCCGCCAAGTTATCCATGGATCCGCGTAGCGGCGTCTTACGCCGGCACCATCTTCTGGATCGCGGTGTTCAACGGGCCATCGGTTTAGCTATTCGTGAGGCGGGAGTATACAAGCAGGCAAACAGCCACGCGTTTCGCCATAGCTTTGCCACTCGCCTACTGGAAAACGGATACGATATTCGCACTATTCAGAAGCTGCTGGGTCACGCCGACGTGCGCACCACTGAAATCTACACACATGTGGTTCGTAAAGGAGGCTTTGGAGTTCGCAGCCCGATAGACGACGCTTTCTAACTTTCCCAGCGGCTTTCCGGAATGCGCTGTACGTGGATATGCCCGATCAGGCGAATGGTGGGGCGAATCAGGAATTGGAAACTGCCAATAATGAACAGCCAGATGGCCGCCTTCTCGTGTTCGGGAAACAGAAACAGGACGCTGCCCACCAGAAACCAGATGGCGATCAGGAAATCATTAATGATGCTGAGCACTTCGTAACGGCGCCGTATAACCAGTTCTTCATGGCCTAACCGAAGGGTTAGTGGGTTATCTGTACGGTCTTCAGCCATTACACATCCTGTTTCCGGTGGGTTTGGTGAATTATTGCATGTCTTTGTAGGCTGCGTCGGTGCGCGCCGCCATGATGTAATCGTTTTTGTGCAAGCCACCGATTTTATGAGTCCACCATCGTACGGTCACTTTACCGTATTCCAGAAGGATGGCGGGGTGGTGCCCTTCCTCTTCGGCCAGGTCTCCCACTTTGTTGGTAAACGCTTGGGCCTGGGCAAAATTCTTGAGCTTGAACACTCGCTGTAACTGCTCTTCCCCGTCCAGCTCAATCTCCTGCCAGTCGGGTACGTCTTTCCCCAGGGCTTGCTTCTGGTCAGCAGTGACTTTGGGTGCATCTGCGCTGCAGGCTTCGCAGCTTTCTTTCGTCAGTTCACTCATTTCAACCTCCATGGTTGATGGCTGTACTACAAGCGTGGGTTCGTTCCGCCACATTATCAACCCACTGCTTGAAATCCTGTCTTTTTCAGAATACTGTATATTTAAACAGTATATTGAGAACTTTCCATGAGCGAGATTCTGAACACGCTGATGCAAGACGCCCGTGTATGGCAGGGTCAGCAGCATATCCGTACCAGCCGGCCATCGGAGCCAACCGGTTACCAGGTGCTGGACAACCAGCTCGGTGGTGTTGGCTGGCCTCGTGGGGCGTTGAGTGAATGTCTGCTGGATGAGCCCGGCATCGGTGAGTTGCACTTGCTACTGCCTCTGATGCAACGGCTTTCTCAGGCGGGTAAAACCGTATTCTGGCTGAACCCGCCCCATACACCCTACGCCCCTGCCCTGGCCCGTGAAGGGGTCAATCTGGACCAGGTCATACTGATCAATACTGAAGACGAAGGCGACTTCCTGTGGACACTGGAAAACTGTCTGCGTTCACCGGTCACCGGCCTGGTGATGGCCTGGCCCGGAAAACTGGCCGCCCGTGACATACGGCGCTTACAACTGGCCGCGGAGGCCGGCAGCAATGTGTGCGTGCTGTTCCGCGAACGGCGCCATGCCGAACAGAACTCCCCGGCGTCGCTACGCCTGGATCTGACGGCAGGAAGCCAACAGGCGCTCAAGGTCAATGTTCTGAAACGTCGCGGCAGCTGGCCCGGCCAATGTTGCTCAGTAGCCATGGAGCACCGGGCGGATCTGGCCTTCCGGGAAGCGCCCCGGGTGGTCCAAGGCCCCTGGGCCGGCAAGACCGGGTAAGGCGTATCATGCTCTGGCTGTACCTGCACTTTCCTCACCTGTTGCTCGACCATATTCGCCGCTCCCGCGAAAACCAGGGAGCGCTGGCTGTTGTGGAAGGCTCCGGCCAGAAGATTATCCAGGCCTGCCCGGAAGCCTATGCCCAGGGAGTACGCGCTGGCATGCGTCTGAAAACCGCCATCAGCCTGGTACCGGAACTGGGTATGCTCAGGGCGGACCACCAACAGGAAGCCCGGATACTGGAAGACCAGGCGCGCTGGCTATACCGGTACGCGGCTCACATCGTATTGGTACCCCCGAATGGCCTGTTGGCGGAAGTGGGCAGCCTGCAGCGGCTTTATGGTGGACTGGCCGCCGTCTGGCAGACTGTGGAACAGGGGCTGGATGAACGCCAGCTTAACGCCTGGATAGCCATCGGCCACACACCACTGGCCGCCCGGCTGATTGCCCATGCCGGCAAGGGTGAATGCACGGCAGACAAAGGCCATATCCTGCGCACATTGGGGCAGATGTCCCTGCTGACTGCAGAGTTCGATGACAAAACCTGTACCCGCCTGCAACGACTCGGCCTGAACACCCTGGATGAGGTCTTCGCACTGCCTGCCGCTGAACTGGCCCGCCGTCTGTCGCCGGAAACCCTCGCGTATGTGCAGAAAATCCAGGGTAACCGCGCGGACCCACAAACACCCTGGCAACCGCCCCACACCTTTCGTCAGCAGGCGGATTTTGTACAGGAGATTGAGCAGTCCCAGGGCCTGCTGTTCCCTCTGCAGCGCATTCTGTCAGAGCTGGAAGAAGACCTGTGCTGGCGACAGCAGGATACTGACAGCCTGCTGCTGGTCCTGCGGCACCGGCATCAAGAGCCTACCCGCATTCGGGTTCGCACCTCCGGCCCCGAGCATCGGGCCGAAGCATTTCTGAATCTTATCCGCCTACGGTTTGAGCAGCACCCGTTAAGGGCTCCGGTGATCTCATTAGTGCTGTCGGTTAAACGCTTCCTGGGGCGGGAAGCGGCCTCTGGCCAGGACCTCCTGGGTGAAACGCAGGATCTGAACGAAGCCTGGCATACCCTGATCAGCCGCCTGCAGGCACGGCTTGGCGGACATTCATTACGGCAGTTATCGCCGCAAGCAGATCACCGGCCCGAACGGGCCTGGTCGGCCTCCGAGGTGCAGCAAAAAAATCATACCCGCCTTCCTTCTCCCGACCCGTTACCCCGTCGTCCTTTATGGTTACTCAAAGGGCCACAACCGCTGGCCGAAGCTCCGACCATGTGGTTTTCGGGCCCGGAACGGATCAGTGGGGGCTGGTGGGACGGCCAGCGGGTTCACCGGGATTATTACATTGCCGAACTGTCCAACGGCCAGCTTGCCTGGGTGTTCCGGGATGTGCGGGATGGCTGGTTTGTGCATGGCTGGTTTGGCTGATGAGCGACTTCAGCTATGCCGAACTCTTCTGCTTCAGCAATTTCACCTTCCTGACCGGGGCTTCACACCCCCATGAACTGGCCGAGCAAGCACTGGAGCTGGGCTACTCTGCACTGGCCATCACAGATGCCTGCTCAGTGGCTGGCATTCCTCGGGCCTGGGCTGCACTGAAAGACAGCCCGGTAAAGCTGATCACCGGCAGCTGGTTTGAACTTGAGGACGCTCCGCCCGGAGCGGTTACTCCCCGCTTCATCCTGCTGGCCCGCACCCGCAAGGGTTATGGTCAGCTTTGCCAGTTGATCACCACTGGTCGCCGGCAAGCGGAGAAAGGCCAGTACCGGTTGTTCTTCCGGGATATCGAAACCCATTCACTGGACGATTGTGTGTGCCTGTGGCTGCCACCCTCACCCACGGTTGCGGATGCAGACCAGGCCCTGGCCTGTGGTGAATGGCTTCAGCGCCTGTTCGAGCCGAATCTCTGGATAGCCGCAGCCCGCACTCTTGAATCCGGGGAGGAGCAGCAACTGGCACGGGTACGCTGGCTGTCAGGCCACCTGCGTTGTCCGATAGCCGCCACCGGAGAGGTGCACATGCACAGCCGCGAGCGGCAACCGTTGCAGGATGTGCTCACGGCCCTGCGCAACCACACCAACCTGGAGAACGCCGGCCATTGCCTGTTCCAGAACGGGGAGCGCTACCTTCGACCATTACCGGTTCTTGATCGCCTGTTTCCGGAAGCCTGGCTCAGGGAAACCCTGGTGATTGCAGAGCAATGTACTTTCGAACCGGGTAGCTTGCGGTACGAATACCCACCGGACCTGGTGCCGGGCGGAACATCACCGGCGGCCTACCTGAAACAACTGACCCAAGACGGTGAACGCCGGCGATACCCAAACGGCACGCCATCGAACGTTCAGAGGCTGATACGCAAGGAACTGAGCCTGATATCAGAGATGAAGTACGAGCACTACTTCCTCACTATCCAGGACATAGTCGCCTTCGCCCGCAGCAAAGGCATTCTGTGCCAGGGCCGCGGGTCGGCTGCCAACTCTGCCGTGTGTTACTGCCTTGGCATCACCGAGGTCAACCCGGCTCACGTGGAGTTGCTGTTCGAACGCTTCATCTCCAAGGATCGCGGAGAGCCACCCGATATTGATGTGGATTTCGAGCATGAACGGCGGGAAGAGGTTATCCAGTACATCTACCGGCGCTACAGCCGGGAACGCGCAGCCCTGGCCGCCACGGTGATCCGCTACCGGCCACGCAGTGCCATCCGGGATGTGGGCAAGGCCCTGGGCTTTGATCCCGCCATGGTGGAACAGCTTTTGGAAGGCATCGATTGGCGGGACAAGGCCAGCAACTGGCGCCAGCAGATTCTCGACAAACACCTCACCCGCAACCCGAAAGTGGCCGACCAATTCTTTACCCTGGTGAATACCCTGTTGGGCTTCCCCCGCCACCTGTCCCAGCATGTCGGTGGTTTTGTCATCAGTGCCGGACCATTGGCCGAATTGGTACCAGTGGAGAACGCGGCCATGGCGGACCGTACCGTCATACAGTGGGACAAGGACGATCTGGAAAGCCTGGGCCTGATGAAAGTGGACGTGCTTGCCCTGGGCATGCTCACGGCCATCCGCAAGGCCTTGGACCTGATCAGTGAGGAAAAGGGTGCCCCTTTTTCCATGCAGGATATTCCGCAGGAAGATCCTGCCACCTATGCCATGTTGCAAAAAGGCGACAGCATCGGCGTCTTCCAGGTGGAATCCCGCGCGCAGATCAATATGCTGCCGCGCCTGAAACCGGAAACCTATTACGACCTGGTGATCGAGGTGGCCATTGTTCGCCCCGGCCCTATCCAGGGTGACATGGTTCACCCCTATCTGCGTCGCAAGCATGGCCTGGAGCCGGTGGACTATCCCAACGACGCTGTACGGAACGTTCTGGAGCGCACCCTGGGTGTGCCTATCTTCCAGGAGCAGGTGATCAAGCTGGCCATGGTGGCCGCGGGCTTCTCTGCCGGTGAAGCCGACCAGCTCCGCCGTGCGATGGCTGCCTGGAAGTCCCACGGCGACCTGACACCGTTTAGGGACAAGTTGATCAACGGCATGCTGGAACGCGGCCACGATGCCGATTTCGCCGAACGGTTATACCTGCAGATCTGCGGGTTCGGCGGTTACGGTTTTCCGGAATCCCATGCCGCCAGTTTTGCGCTGCTGGTGTATGTGTCCTCCTGGATTAAACGCCACTATCCAGCTGCCTTTTACTGCGCCCTGCTCAACAGCCAGCCCATGGGGTTCTACTCACCGTCCCAACTGGTCCAGGACGCCCGTCGTCATGACGTCACCGTGCTACCACCGGATGTAAACCACAGCCAATGGAATCACACCCTGGAGCCGCCCAATCGTCATTTACGTCTGGGGCTCAGGCTCATACAGGGCCTCTCTGCCAGCGGCGCCGAGCGCCTTTACAACAATCGCCCGGCTGAAGGTTACCGGTCCACCGCCGAACTACGTCACCTGGCCGGCCTGAACCAACGCGACATGGAACTGCTCGCAGGCGCTAACGCCATGCCAACGTTTACCACTAATCGCCATCAGGCTTACTGGCAACTGCTTGAGCACGAACAGCCCGCGGAGCTCTTTGCCAAAGAGACAGCGGCTCATTACCAGCCAGAACACTGTTACCAGTTGCCCGAACCCACGGAAGGCCAGAATGTACTGGCCGACTACGCCAGCCAGGGCCTGACCTTGCAGCGCCATCCCCTGGCCCTGCTCCGGGAACAGGGGCACCTGAAGTTCTGTCTCAACGCTGAACAACTCAAGAATATCCAGCCTGGCCGACCGGTTCAGGTTGCTGGCCTTGTCACAGGCCGCCAACGCCCCGGCTCCGCCTCCGGCGTCACCTTCGTTACCCTGGAAGACGAAACTGGAAACGTAAACGTGGTGGTCTGGCTGGAAACCGCACGGCGGCAGCGCAAGCCGTTGATAACGGCCCGGTTGTTACATGTGAAAGGGATCCTGGAAAGAGAAGGCGATATTGTTCACGTGATGGCAGGAAGGCTGTCGGATTTGAGCCATCTGATTCAGACGTTACCGGTTAATTCCCGGGATTTTCATTGATGAAGCACCATTGCGGAGGCGACTAAATCGAGTAGGAGGGGGAGTTA
>NZ_DFMB01000007.1:3336-4881 GCF_002375325.1 Marinobacter sp. UBA3604 | reverse complement strand
AGGTGTATTCCCCGTACGCTTACTCCCAACCAGCGATAGCAGAAAGATAACCATTGCGAGGCCAATAAGCGGCTGGGCGCGACCCAATCCGTCAAAATTGTTCAGAGTCCGTCCAGTACTGGCGGCAACGGCGAAAGCGCCCAGGTTCATGGCCGCATAGGCTGCGGCAAACAGGATGATGGATGGCAGCGCAAGCTCACTTGCGCCGACTGCGAGGATGCCCAGAAGAAAATAGCCGGATTGGCAATCGACGAATAGGCAAGCAGCCGAATCACGTTAGTCTGAGCAAGCGCGGCCAGGTAGCCATAGGTCATGGTCAGAACAGCCAGACCGGCGATGATGGCGGTCCAACCACTTTCCGGGGGTAGATCGCGAACCACCTGAGCGAGTGCGAACAGAGCACCGATCTTGGGCACCACTGACAGGTAGGCCGCTATTGACAGTGGCCCACCCTCATAGGCATCTGGCGCCCAGAAATGGAATGGAACCAGCGAGGCTTTGTAACCCAGACCGACAACCACCGCCACGAACCCAAGAAGAACCGCCATTGGCATGGTATCCATACCAGGAAGATCCGCGAGTAACGTGGATCCCGCAGCGCCGAACCAGTAACTCAGGCCGAAAATCATGATCGCACCTGTGACCGAGGCGAACACGAAAAACTTCATGGCGGCCTCAGTGGCAGGGTCGGTATCCGGGTAGGCAACCAAGGCAAAGGTGGCCAGGCCCGTTAATAATGTGCCCAGTATAAGGAACATCGTATCACCCGCACCTGCCAGAACGAGCGCGCCAATGGTGGCAAAGCACAGCAGATTGTAAACCGTGACCTCTCGCACGGTGCCTCTCACATCCACTCTCGCCAAAAATATGGCGAGGATGGTGGCCGGCAGCAGAATGAGTTTGGCCCACACACTGAGTTCGTCAACCCGGAAACTGCCACCAAACACCGTTGTGTCTTCACCGATCAGACCGACGGTCAGAGCCGTGGCGACGATCAGACCGCTAACGGCGACCAGCAGCGCAATGTGTGGCCTACGCAGCATTTCCGCGATCAGCGCACCGACAGCCGTCAACAGTACGGCAATTTCAGGAATCAACAGTGCAAGATCACGAGCCATCACAGTGCCAGCGCCGATGTAGTGCGGTGGATGATACCCAGCACCCAGGAGGGTGCCACGCCAGTGCCGACAGTGAGCACCAGCAATGGCCCCACAGCAAGCCACTCACGAGCGCTCAAATCAGGCATGGTCTGCCAGCGCTGCCGGGGCTCGCCCAGAAAGGTTTCCCGCAGTGCTTTAATGATTCAGAAGTTCATTGCTTTGACCCGAGTTTCACCACCCTCAAACGCAGCGCATTCACGATCACGCTGACCGATGACAGCGACATGGCGGCCGCTGCAAAAATGGGCGACAGCAGTATCCCGAAAAACGGGTACAAAACCCCTGCCGCTATCGGAACACCGGCGGAGTTGTAAACGAAGGCGAAAAACAGGTTCTGACGGATATTGCGCATGGTCGCCAGAGACAAACGGCGCGCCTCGACAAT
>NZ_DFMB01000007.1:0-3113 GCF_002375325.1 Marinobacter sp. UBA3604 | reverse complement strand
CCCATGGCCACACCGACATCCGCCGTTGCCAGTGCAGGCGCATCGTTTACGCCGTCACCCGCCATCACGACAACACGGCCTTCGTCTTTCAGGCGCTGGACGATCTTGCCCTTATCTTCCGGCAGGACTTCCGCTTCCACTTCGTCGATATGCAGTTTTCGAGCAACTGCTTCAGCTGAAGTGCGGTTATCGCCGGTCAGCATGACCACCCGGATGCCGTCTTTTTGCAGCGCGGAAATAGCGGCTTCGGTGGTTTCCTTGACCGGATCGGCAATCGCCAGCAACCCTGCGACGTTTCCGTCGACAGCAGCAAAAATCACGGTAGCACCATCTTTTCGGAGCTGGTCGGCGTCGCCGTCAAATCGCGTGGTGTCGACATTTTCCGACTCCATGAGAAGGCGGTTACCAAGTAGCACCCGCTTGCCGTCTATTCGACCGGTAACCCCTTTACCATTCGGAGAGTCAAAGTCTTCCGCATCCGGAAGCTTCAGGTCCATGCCCTTGGCTTTATCGAGTATGGCGTGAGCCAGTGGGTGCTCACTGCCTTTCTCCAGGCCGCCTGCATAACGCATGAGACTACTGTCATCGAACCCGTTGGCCGCGACAAGCCGGGTGACTTGCGGCTTGCCCTCTGTCAGCGTGCCGGTTTTATCCACCACCACGGTGTCCACCTTCTCCATACGCTCCAAGGCTTCCGCATCGCGAATCAGAACGCCACTTTGAGCACCGCGTCCGACACCCACCAT
This sequence comes from Marinobacter sp. UBA3604, assembly GCF_002375325.1. Lineage (NCBI taxonomy): Bacteria > Pseudomonadati > Pseudomonadota > Gammaproteobacteria > Pseudomonadales > Marinobacteraceae > Marinobacter > Marinobacter sp. UBA3604. Next base: position 2,367 of record NZ_DFMB01000007.1, on the reverse strand, counting down.
GATGGACATGGGCGTCGCCAAGCCAAGTGCGCAAGGGCAGGCAATGATCAGAACACTGACCGCTGCAATCAGCCCGAACGCCATAGGCGGCGTGGGCCCGAAGAATGACCAGGCTATAAAGGCGATAATGGCGATCACGATCACCGCAGGCACAAAATAACCCGCCACCTTGTCGGCCAGGCCCTGAATGGGCGCGCGGCTGCGCTGGGCGCTCGCCACCATCTGCACAATCTGGGACAGCATGGTGTCACGGCCAACCTTGTCGGCCCGCATGATAAAGCTGCCCTGCTGGTTGATACTGCCGCCGATCACCTGGTCGCCGGATTTTTTGCTGACTGCCAAAGGCTCACCGGTCACCATGGATTCATCCACGTTGGAGCTGCCTTCAAGCACCTCGCCGTCCAACGGCACCTTGTCTCCCGGACGCACCCGCAAGCGGTCACCGACCTTGACCTGATCAAGCGACACATCGGATTCGCTGCCATCGTCGTCCAGTTTTCTGGCCGTCGCCGGTGCCAGATCCAGCAGGGCCTTGATGGCACCAGAGGTTTTCTCTCTGGCGCGCAATTCCAGCACCTGCCCCAGCAGCACCAGCACCACGATGACAGCAGCCGCCTCGAAGTAGACGGCGACCGAGCCGTCTTCCTGCCGGAAGGCGCCTGGGAAGATCTGCGGCGCCAGGGTCGCCACCAGGCTGTAGATCAGCGCGACGCCGGTACCAATGGCAATGAGCGTAAACATGTTCAAGTTACGGCTAACCACGGATTTCCAACCCCGGACGAAGAAGGGCCAACCGCACCAGAGCACCACAGGCGTTGCCAGCACCAGTTGAATCCAGTTGGACATCTGCGGGGCTATAATGTGATCGAGTCCGGTGAGGTGCCCACCCATCTCCAGTACCAGTACAGGCAGGGCCAGCACCAGGCCGATCCAGAATCGGCGGGTCATGTCTTTGAGTTCTTCCGAAGGCCCGTCGTCCAGGCTTACCTGCTCGGGCTCCAGGGCCATGCCGCAGATTGGGCAGTCCCCTGGCCCTTGCTGCCGAATCTCGGGGTGCATGGGACAGGTATACATAGTGCCCGGCGCTACCGGCTCTTGCTGTTTCTTTTCCCAATCGAGGTACTGCTCAGGGTCCTCGTCGAATTTGGACTGGCAACGCGACGAGCAGAAGTACCAGGTTTTACCGCCATGCTGGCTGCGGTGTTCCGCGGTATGCGGATCCACTGCCATGCCGCAAACCGGATCCTTGGCGGTGTGCCCGCCAGGTTCTTTATCGGCGTGGTGATCGTGGTCATGGGCGTGATGGTGCTCAGCCATTCTGTTCTCCTGTTTTATCGGCGGGCCAGTCTGCAAATGCAATGAAATACAGCAGAACCAGATTGACGATAGGGATCAGTATCAGTACACCCATCCACCCCGGATACCCCGTGCGCTGGCAAATACGCCAGGCCGGAATGACGACCACAATGGCAATCACCAGCATCCACAGCCAGTGGCCTGCCCACATGGTGTTCCCGAACATGTTATCTCCCATCATGGCAATAGCCTCTCTTCCTGATTCTGGTTAATGGTGACGATGCGCGTGACTCTCTTCCTGTTTCGCTTGCGCGGATTCCGGCGATCTTTTCAGGAAAATCTGCTCGGAGACTGCAAGCACAATCATGGTGACCACTGCCACGCCGATGACGAACGGGTCCGTATTCAGTTTTACCCAGACAAAGCCGCCCAGAGCCAAAAGATCCAACAAGATGGCTGTAGTTGGCACCCAGGTGTTGGCCTTGATGTCTTTGCGAAGATAGCGCAGTACACCCCAGTGAATGGCAATGTCCATAATCAGGTAAAACACGATACCCAGCGCGGCAATTCGTGACAGATCAAAGAAGGCGGTGAGGATCAGCCCCAGGACAACGGTATACACCAGTGTGTGTTTCTGGATGCTGCCGGGCATGCCAAAATGCCGATGTGGTACGAGCTTCATCTCCGTCAGCATCGCCAGCATGCGGGATACCGCGAAGACGCTGGCGAGAATACCGCCCGCCGTGGCCATCATGGCAATAGCGACAGTAAACCAGACACCGTAATCGCCGAGAGCGGGACGCGCAGCAGCAGCGAGGGAGTAATCCTGCGTTTCGATAATTTCAGCCAGTGACAGGTTGCTGGCGACCGCGAAGCCCACCAGCGTGTAGATCACCACGCAGGCGGCAATGGAAATCACGATGGCGCGCCCGACGTTTCGCTTTGGGTCTATTACTTCCGAACCACTGTTGGTGATGGTCGTAAAGCCTTTGAACGCCAGAATCCCCAGTGCGGTTGCGCCCAGGAAGTTGCCCAGCGCTCCGGCTTCACCGGGCTCCGAAAAATCAACCG
>NZ_DFMB01000039.1:0-45183 GCF_002375325.1 Marinobacter sp. UBA3604 | reverse complement strand
TAACTCCCCCTCCTACTCGATGGTAGGGGGCTCGCCAGGCCTACCGGGTTTTTTCGGCAATCATCTCCTGGTAGCCCACCCGGAAGTCCGGATAGCGGAAATGGAAACCAGAGTCCAGCAGCCGCTGGTTGTTGCAGCGTTTGCTCCCTGCGCGACCACCCTGGCGGGCGTCGGGGCCAGGCTTGGCACAGGGTAGTTGTTCACGCACCCACGCCACCACCTCATCCAGTCGCACAGGCTCGCAATCACTGGCAAGGTAGCAGTCTTCAAGTGGTTGGCCGGCGAGTGCCCGCTCCACGATATGGCAGGTGGCCGCGGCCGCATCCGCTTCGTGGATACGATTGCTGTAGGGGCCGGGAGAGGTCGGGTTCATGTTGCCGTTCATCACGGCATCGAGGAAGCGCGCCCGCGACGGGCCGTAGATGCCACTGAAACGGATTACGGTTGCCGGACTACCGCTCTCCAGGGCGACCCTCTCACCCGCGAGTATCGCCTGGCCACTGTATCGGGTGGGGTCGGTTGGGCTGGTCTCATCCACCCAGGAATCGTCGTCCTGAGCGTAGACACTGCTGCTACCGATAAACACCAGCCGCGTGAGCTGGCGCCCGTCCAGTGCGTCGATCAGGTTCCGCAGGCCCTTTACGTAGGCATTGTGATAGCCCTCGTTGTCGTAGCTTGCTGGCGTGAGGCAATAAACCACAATGTCGAGGTTGTCCGGCAGTACTGAACGCACCTGCTCCGGCACCATGAGGTCCGCCCCCAGCGCCTGGATGCCCTCCGGGACCTTGTCCGGACTGCGCCGTAGGCCGTATACCTGCGCCGTTCCGGTAAGCTGAGAGGCAATGGCGCCACCGAGCTTGCCACAGCCCGCAACCAGTATTCTTGGCGTTTGTTGGTGCTCAGTGATTGCCATAGACAATATCAATCCTTATGCTTTGGCTAATAAATTAACGGAACGTTTGTACGATCCCTGACCTGGACGAATTCTGACCGGAGCCCGCCATGACTCTGACCGAGTTAAGATACGTTGTTACCCTTGCCCGGGAAAGGCATTTTGGCCGTGCCGCCGAGCGCTGTCATGTCAGTCAGCCGACCTTGAGTGTGGCCGTCAAGAAACTGGAGGACGAACTCGGTATACCCTTGTTTGAGCGTAGCAAAAACAGTATCCGGGTCACCGAAACGGGCAAGCGTATCATCGACCAGGCCCAACGGGTCCTGGATCAGGTGGGTGTTATCCGTGACATGGCTCAGGATGGCAAGAACCAGCTCAATGCCCCCCTTAAGGTGGGTGCCATCTACACCATCGGCCCCTACCTGTTCCCACACCTGCTGCCGGAGCTGCGCCGCGCGGCGCCTGACATGCCGCTCTACATTGAGGAAAACTACACCGCCACACTGCGGCAGAAACTGCGCCAGTCAGAACTGGACGCCATCATCATCGCACTGCCGTTTGAAGAGCCGGAGGTCGTTACCCTGCCGCTCTACGACGAGCCTTTCGTGGTGCTGCTGCCGGGAGGTCATCCACTGACCAAGCGTGACAGCCTGACCGCCGAGGAGTTGGCGAAGGAACAGTTGCTGCTGCTTGGCCCCGGCCACTGTTTCCGTGACCAGGTGCTGGAATCCTGCCCGCCGTTGGTGGATGCGGTCACCCGTAATCCGAGTGCTGCGGCGCCGTCACTGGTGACTGAAGGCAGCTCTCTGGAGACCATACGTCACATGGTCGCCTCTGGTTTGGGTATCACCGTTTTGCCTTTGTCCGCTGCAACGGCGATGCAGTATGACGAGAGCATACTTGCGGTCAGGCCTTTTGCGGCGCCAGTACCCTATCGCACGGTGGCGTTGGCCTGGCGGGTCACTTTCCCACGACCAAAGGCGATTGATGTGCTGTCGCTGGCGGCCAGCCAGTGTCGGGTAATTGAGAAAGCGAAGATTGAAACCCCGGCTGCGGCCGCAACCGCCTGAGCCAGGCCATGATGTCACTGGACGACATTGCCGTTACCACCCTGAAGGGCGTCGGTAATGCCCTGGCCGACAAGCTGTCGAAGCTGGGCATCCGTTCGCTGCAGGATTTGCTGTTCCATCTTCCCCATCGATACGAGGATCGCACACGCATTGTCTCCATGGGCAACCTGCGCATTGGCGACGTCGGGGTGGTGGAAGGCGAGGTGATGAAAACCGATCTGGTGATGGGCCGGCGCCGAAGCCTGCAGGTGACCCTGAAGGATCACAGTGGCTTCGTGGTCATGCGTTTCTTCCATTTCAATGCCGCCCAGAAGAACCAACTCACGGAAGGCGCGAGGGTGCGTTGTTTCGGCGAAGTTCGGCCGGGGCGGGCCGGTTACGAATTCTACCACCCTGAATACCAGGTCAATCCGCCGCCGATGCCCGCGCAGGGTGAGGCCACGCTAACGCCCGTTTATCCCCTGACAGAAGGCATTCAGCAGCCGCGAGTGCGCGCTCTGTGCCAGCAGGCGCTGGGCTACCTCAAACGTTACCCGATCCGTGACTGGTTGCCGGAAGAACTGCTCGCCAGTTACCAGTTGCCGGGTATCACCGAAGCGGTCGAGCTGGTGCATTCGCCGCCGGCCAATGCGCCGGTTCATCTGTTGATGGAGGGGCGGCACCCGGCCCAACAGCGACTGGTTATGGAAGAGCTGCTGGCCCACCAGCTAAGCCTTTTGCAGGTACGGCAACAGGTTCAGGCCCGGGAAGCGCTGCCGTTACTGCCAACCGGTGATCTGCCGGAACGTTTTCTTGATCTGCTTCCGTTCAGCCTTACCGGGGCACAGCGACAGGTTATGACCGAGATCCGCCAGGATCTCAGCCAGCCGGTACCCATGTTGCGGTTGGTGCAGGGAGACGTGGGGTCTGGTAAAACCGTGGTGGCGGCGCTGGCAGCACTGCAGACCATTGGTGCTGGCGCCCAGGTGGCGCTGATGGCGCCCACGGAAATACTGGCGGAACAGCACTACCAGAATTTCCGCGGCTGGCTGGAGCCGCTTGGCATCCAGTTGGCGTGGCTGTCGGGAAAGATTAAGGGCAAGGCACGAAAGGAAACTCTGGAGGCCGTTGGCAGTGGCGAAGCCACCGTGGTGATAGGTACCCATGCCCTGTTCCAGGAAGATGTTGCGTTCAGTCGCCTGGCACTGGTGATTGTGGACGAACAACACCGTTTTGGCGTGCATCAGCGGCTGGCCCTGCGGGAGAAGGGCGTCGGCGGCACCATGGCGCCACACCAGTTGATTATGACAGCGACCCCGATTCCGCGTACGCTGGCCATGAGCGCCTATGCGGACCTGGATACGTCGGTGATTGATGAGCTGCCCCCCGGCCGCAAGCCTATCGAAACCATCGCCATTCCCGACAGCCGGCGTGACGATGTGACCGATAGGGTACGAAAGGCCTGCAAGGAAGGCCGGCAGGCATACTGGGTGTGCACGCTGATTGAGGAGTCAGAAGCGCTGCAGTGCCAGGCGGCGGAAGTGACTGCGCAGGAGCTGGCGGAACGTCTGCCAGATCTGAAGGTGGGGCTTGTTCATGGTCGCCTCAAGGCGGCCGAAAAAGCAGCGGTCATGGAACAGTTCAAGAACGGCGAGCTCGACCTTCTGGTCGCGACCACCGTAATTGAAGTGGGGGTGGATGTGCCCAATGCCTCGCTGATTATCATCGAGAATCCGGAGCGCCTGGGCCTGGCGCAGTTGCACCAGTTGCGGGGCAGGGTTGGCCGGGGCGAAGAGGCCAGTTTTTGCGTGTTGATGTACCATCCACCATTATCGCTGAATGGCAAGGCGCGTTTGCAGGCCCTGCGCGACAGTCAGGACGGTTTTGTGATTGCCGAGAAAGACCTGGAAATACGCGGGCCAGGAGAAGTGTTAGGCACCCGCCAGACCGGTATGATGCAGTTCCGGCTGGCAGACTTTGAACGGGACAAGGGCTGGATCGAGCCAATCCGTGAAATGGCGCCGCCGCTGATGCAGCAGCCGGCGTTGGTGAACGGTTTGATTCGCCGTTGGTTGGGGGAACGAATTCGTTACGGCGACGTGTAACTGCGCCGCGCCGGTAGAAAAAATCGTGTGAAAACCCACCTGATGTCAAAGTTGGGTCGCTGTTTGTGCCCTATACTGAGTGAAACCAATGTGTCCAACGGGGCACCGTCTACATTTTGGGAGAAACTTATGGAGCTACCTGTCGTAGTCAGGCAGGCGTTGGGTGAGTCTGCTGCCGGCGTTTCCCTTAGGGATGTGAGCCAGGCCCGGGACGACGAACTGTTGCGAATGGTGTTGCTCACGGATGAGGAGGGGAATCTCCAGGCCATTTGCCGCGAGGGTGACCTGCTCGATATCAGTGCCCTGAACAAACAATTGGGGCGAGATCTGCGGGTGATGAAGCGACGGGAACAGGTCCGGGTTCGTGAGCGCTCTGGCCTGACCGAGCTGCCCGCCTTACCGTCTCTGACCGGCTGGCCCACGATTGTGGACGCGCGGGTGGATGAGTTGGCGTCCGTGGCATTGGTCCTGGGCGAGCAGAATCTTTGTATGGTCATGCCCGGCGACGAGTTCCGGGGAATCACCGTCGCGGCCGACCGCCATTCGTTTTCGGTGGCGCGGGATACCATTGCCGTGAATCTCAACAGCCCGGAAAAAGACCGGGACCAGCTGCATTCCGCCATTCGACGGTTTACCTCGCTGCGCATTCAGCAGCGCCTGGAAGACACTCTTGAGTTGCCTCCTCTACCCGAGACCGCCCAGCGCATTATTCACCTGCGGGTGAACCCCAATGCTGTGATGGGGGATCTGGTGGATGTCGTGGAAAGTGACCCCAGCCTGGCGGCTCAGGTGGTCAGTTGGGCGTCCTCGTCCTTTTATGCGGCGGCGGGGCAGGTGCGTTCTGTGCACGACGCGGTCTCTCGGATTCTGGGGTTCGACCTGGTGATGAACCTGGCCATGGGCCTGTCTCTGGGGCGTGCCCTGAAGCAGCCCCAGGATCATCCGGAAGGCTATGTGGATTACTGGCAACAGGCAATATGGCAGGCTCAGTCGGCCGGTATCCTGGCCAGCATGATGCCTCGTGGCGAACGTCCTATCTTTGGTCTTGCGTACCTGGGGGGGTTGTTGCACAACTTTGGCTACCTGGTGCTGGCACAGGTGTTTCCTCCCCATTTCAAGTTGGTGTGCCGGTCACTGGAAGCAAACCCCCATCTCGACTCCTCAATGATTGAGCATTATCTTCTGGGCGTGACCCGGGAGCAGATTGCGGCGGAACTGATGCAGAACTGGGGTATGCCCGACGAGGTCTGTCTGGCAATCCGAAACCAGAAGAATCCTGGTTACGACGGCCCTCACGCGGTATACAGCAAACTGCTCTGGCTGAGTCGGCAACTGCTGACCAAGCGCGGTGTTGCGTTGGGTGCGGGGGAAGAGGTGTCGGACGCGTTCTACGAATCGCTCGGTCTGAACAGGGAAAAGGTGGAAGCGCAGTTTGATGAACTGGTAGGAAACAAGGACAGCATTATGGCGATGGCGGGGATGATGAATCAGTAGGTCCTCTCTACCGCCAAACCTCTCTAGTTTAGCCCCGCAAAAAAGCCGGCCCGAAGGCCGGCAAGCTCACCCGCTTGTTGCAGATCAAACCAAACGTGTTCAGGAGAAAACAACGTGAGCAGTTGCAGGGTCGGTAGTGGCAACGTGCTTTTTTAAACTTAGCCAATATGGAGTGAAATAAAAGCTGGCTACGTTGGTGTTTGGTGAATGAGCCGGGCGTCATAATTTCGTGACATCTGAAGAGATTGATTTGTAAAGCTAATCAAACCTTCAGTGATGAAATTCGATTACAAACTGTTACAAAATACTGGAGCGTCAGACTCATATTGGTAAGGGTCAGGCCTGGAACGGATGGTGTCGAATGGCCGTTGCGGCGCGGCGAATGGCGTCGGCGTGCTCCTTTTCGACTGCCAGGCGCTCGCGGTCCATCTTTTCCACGAAGCGGGCATCTGTTTCCTGGCGGGCGCGATGGGTCGGCATGTGCTGGATCTGCTCATGCACTTCCTGGAACACCCGGAAAGGAGACTGGTCCAGCAACTCCGGTGCCACGTGGTCCAATAGGCCCTTGATTCGCAGACAGGCTTCGGAGTATTCAACCTGATTCTCTTCCACCGCCATGGCCAATACCCGGATACTTTCAATCATGCTGTCGCGGCGTTCCTTCTGGAAAGACTCTGCTTTCTCCTGCCGCCTCCTGCTGTCCTGCAGGGCACGGGACTGGCGGCCGATAAACGCGACAAGCAGCGCGATGGCCAGCAGGCCGGCAATAATCAGTGTCCATTGAAGCCACGGCGGCATAGAAGTCTCCCTTGAGAATGTCAGGCCTGTTTACGCTGGCGGTCCGCACGCCAGACTTTTACAGACACGGTCTGCCCATTAAGTACGGACGTGCCAACAAGCGGATCAATCTCCTGATCGCTCAACACGTCGTTTATGCTGGCGCCAGCGTGGGCAACCGCCACACTCTGCCCGGTACCCTTCCGATGGTGGCCCCAGCCATGGGGTACTGAAACCACGCCCGCCATCACATCCTCGGTGATCTCCACCGGCAATACGATCTGCCCGGAGGTGGAGCCAATCTCGGCGGAATCACCAGCCTGAAGGCCACAGCGAGCAGCATCTTTCGGATGGATCATCAGGGTACAGCGGTCTTTGCCTTTCACCAACCGCTGGCTGTTGTGCATCCAGGAATTATTGCTGCGAACGTGCCGGCGCCCGATCAGTAGCAGACCGTCGGAGGCCGGTGCCGTGAGTAAGGTATGGAGCCGCCCCAGATCCTGTAAGTAGCGGCGTGGGGCGAGGTTTACCTTGCCGTCGCGGGTAAACAACCTGCCGGGCATGCATGGGCGAAGTGGCCCGAGATCCACACCGTTGGGTAGTTCCTTAAGGGCGCTGATGGACAGCCCCTTGGGCAGGTCCTGCCAGTGGCGGTTCAGTGGGCTCATTTTTGCCAGACCCCGCAGGGGATGGCGCTCCGGAAGTATATCCATCACCAGGTCGATGGCGGGCTGGACCAGGCCGCGTGCAGGACCGATGTCGGTTCCGTAGGGCCCGGCCCGCAACATAAGATCAAGGATCGGGTCCGGCCCGATCTGTTTGAACGCACGCCAACCCATCTCGGAACGCAGGGGCAGGCGGCCACCTTTTCGCTTCTTCTCCAGACGGTGGGCCAGTTCCAGCAGTATCTGCCAGTCGTGGCGGGCGTCTTTGCCCGCATCGAACAGGGCAGGGCTGTATTTGGCGGTGTTGCGAACGGCAAACATGTTGAAGATCAGGTCGTAGTGGCTGCGTTCAAGCCCGGCGGTGGGAGGCAGTATGACGTCCGCATGACGGGTGGTTTCATTGAGGTAGTAATCCACCGACACCATGAAATCGAGGCCGCCGAAGGCCTCGTCGAGCCGTCCACCGTTGGGGCTTGAAAGCACCGGGTTGCCCGCCACCGTCACGAATGCCCGTATCTGGCCCTCGCCCGGCGTGAGAATCTCATCGGCAATGGTGCTTGAAGGGTATTCGCCGGCAAACTCAGGCAGTTTTTTCACCCGGCTGAACCGCTTGCCGAAATGGCCCTTCTGGCCGGACATGCCACCGAGTGCGATCAGATCAATCGCGGGTTGCGTGAACATCATGCCGCCAGTGCTGTCCAGCTTCCCGGTCAGGATATTGAGCACGTAGGCAAGCCAGGTCGCAACGCCGCCAAAGGCCTGGGTACTGGTGCCCATGCGAGTGTACAGCGCAGCCCTCGGTGTTGTGGCCAGTTGCCGCGCGAGGTTGCGGATATCAGCAGCCGGCATGCCCGTCTGTTCGCTGACGGCTTCGGGGGTGAAGCCCATTGCGGCCAGCCGGACCAAGTCTACGTCTTTCGTCCATTGTTCTGCATGGCCGAGGTTCACCAGGTCTTCTTCAAACAGGGTGTGCACCATGGCCATTAACAGCAGGGCATCGGTGCCAGGGCGAATGAAGTGGAACTCGTCGGCCAGTTTGCCGGTCTCTGTGCGGCGTGGGTCCACGACCACCATCCTGCCGCCACGGCCCTTGAGTGCCTTGAGTCGCCCACGGAAGTCCGGCACGGTCATCAGGCTGCCGTTGGAGGCCATCGGATTGGCGCCAATGCAGATGAACAGGTCGGTGCGGTCGATGTCCGGTATCGGGAAGAGAATCTGGTGCCCGAACATTTCCAGGCTGGCCAGCATGTGGGGCAATTGGTCGTTGGAGGTGGCGGAGAACCGGTTCTGGGTACCCAGGGCCCGGAGGAATGGCATGGTAGCCACCAGCGAGCCGTGATTGTGTACGTTGGGGTTGCCGAGGTAAGCGCCAATACTGTTGCGGCCGTGCTCTTTGCGTACCCGGTGCAGTCGGCTGGCCACCAGGTCAAAGGCTTCGTCCCACTCCATTTCCTGCCAGCCGTCGGTGGTGCGCCGTACCGGTTTGCGCAGGCGCTCCGGGTCTTCGTGGAGGTCCTGGAGGGCGACGGCCTTGGGGCAGATGTGGCCATGGCTCAGCGGATCGTCCTCGTCGCCCTTGATGGAGGCGACGTGGCCATCCCTGACCTCGATGGCCACGCCGCACATGGCTTCACACAGATGGCAGGTACGGTAGTGGGTGCCGTTTTCCATGGGGTCTCTCCAAACTGGTTGTTATTGTTCTGAGCATGGCCAAGCAGGGACGGTATTCCGAAACACGCTTTGAATACGTCCCTGTAACGCTCGGGCTCCGCCATCCATGGCTCCGCACGGTTTCGGAACACCGTCCCCGCTTGGCCCCGGACTTCGGAGTTGGTTTCAACAGGCAACCAGATTAGCAGGAAACGCAGGAGAGTGGAAAACCGGTTTATGGCCTTTCCGGCCACAAAAAAGGCCAGCCCGAGGGCTGGCCATAAGTAGCGGAGCCTGAAGTTAGTACTCTGCTGGAATTTCCTTGATGGGGTTGGACAGGAAGTTCAGGTAAACGCCGCCAGCTGGAATTTCCAGAGGAATGTTCCCCAAGCTTTCTATGTTGACTGTCAGCGGCACACGATTGGTGTTTCTTTGCTCTATTTGCATCCTGCCATCATCAAAGAAATTGATGTCGCCTTTCAGTTCAAGAGTGAACGGTTTGCTGTACAGGTCGTGTGGTCCGCCAATGGGTGGTTCCAGCAGCGGGGCGTCGAGCTGAAGGCGGGCTTCGGTTCTGAACTCGGTCTGGCCATCATCATTCTCGACAATAACGCCTTCCACCAAGCCTTGTGGATTGTCCTCGGAAGTCTCCGTGTTGTATCGCATCCGAAGGATCTGTGGCCCAGTCGGTTCTTCCAGCGTGATCAAGCCGGCAATCCGCAGGTAAACCGAGGTAGAGGTTGTCGCGAGCATGGTTGGGTATAAGAGTACCCTTACACCGGTCTGCTCTCCTGAGTCCGGATCGATGTAGGGGCCGATAACCTCTGTATTCAGTCCATAGGTCTGATAGATGAATTTATTCTCTGGGCATTCATCACCGTTGGTCGGGCACCCGACTCTTGCCGGAGTGGACATTAGCAGTATTGTTGCGTTGCCTGCTGATTTCAGTTTTGCGGCATTGGCGGACGGCAGGAACTCGCTGGCATCGTTTGGATCCACTTCATGATCGAATGGCTCCAGGCAGTCCTGGGAACCCAGCGCGTCGCAGTCAACCACATAGTTCGAGTTTGTATCCCGAATCGGCAGGTTCCGTAAGGGAGTGAATACTGTATCTAGCGCTTCACCACCTCGGAAGTAAATGTCCATATTTGGCCCGCCAACATCTTCAGGGTTTACCAGGAGATCGGTTTGCAGGGCAAGACCGTTGGCGCCGCAGATGAAATCCTCGGTTCCGGTCTGGCATTGGCCTCCGGAAGTGGATTTCATGCGATAACGATACAGGCTATCGATTTCCCAGGGCTCGTCCGGGTAAAACCGAATCCGTTGATTGTTCTTCTCCAGCCGGCCGGATACCGCTTCAATTGCAGCGCCGCTCTCGTCCACTCTCTCAACCACAAACGTCTCGCCGCTGCGGATGGAGTCCAGATCCATGGACTGGGAGAACACGACCACGATGGGGCGGTCCGTAGGCATGGTAGTTACCGGCAACTCGTCCCCGCGAGGACCATTAGGTGCGTTATCCACACACTGCCCATGGCTATCTTGGCTTAGGTTGACCCCGGTGGTGACGCATGGGTAACCGGGATAGGTTGTCAGCGCCAGAGGTGACCTCTGTGGGACTGAACCGCCGCCAATGTCAGGGAGGGCGAAGCTGAGGTTCTGCGGTGTGACACCATTGCCTGCAAGGTCGGTCAACGCGTTGCCGATCTGCACGGTGTAATCAACACCATGCTCCAGGCCTCCGACCGGGTTCAGTACCAGGGCGGTTCCGTCGAGTTTGGCGTCCAGTGTGTTGTCGCCAACCGTCAGCGGTGTGCCTGCCGCGTCCAGCACAATGCCATCGGCGATGGTATCGGCGTCCAGCGGTTCGTCAAAATTCAGTACGATCGGGTCGCCAGGGCGCTGCATCTGATCACGATCACCCGGGAAGGCATCGTCCGGTCCTGGCATCCAGCTCACTAACTGTGGGCCGGTGTTGTCCGCCAGTTCTTCGTCCCGTTGTTCGGCAGCATCCAGTGCGGACTCGGAATCCGTCGCGGCTTCGATGCGAAAGGCAATGGTGGCATCGGTGAATTCCTGGCCCAGCAGGTTGGGTTCCACCATGCCGATGGCGTCGATGGTCAGAACGCCGTCTTCCACGATCGCGATGCCGGTCAGCTCCACCCCAAGCAGGTCCTGGGATAACGAAGCATTGGGCTGCGCCTCTTCCGTGTTCATGGCAACATCCATGAACAGTTTGACGTGGCGCGGCGCGTTCATGTTATCCGTGTAGGGGTTTGGCATCAGGTAACCGGTGGCGTCCGACAACATGGTCACCTTGATGTCACCGGTTTGCTGGATGTTTCCGGTTGCCGGATCTATAACCGGCACCTCACCGTTGACACGGACATCCAGGCTGCTGCTGGTTAGCACGCTGCCTTTCGGAACTCGCAGTGGCAGGGGCTCATCCGCCGTAAATGCCGGTGCGTAAGCGAGCTCTGCAAACAGATCGCCGGTTTGCTGGGACGGCCCGGCATTGCCCTGCAGTACGGAGTTCAGAGTAATTCCGTTGATGATTTGCCCGTTTAGCCGAGACTTGCGGGTGTTCGCGGCGCTCTCGCCGGCGTTCAGACCGGAATCCACCACTTGCTGGGACAGCACAACGGTTGGGCCGGTGTCGCGTGGGGTGATAGTTTCGCTGAAGTCGTCCAGCGTGCCGCCATGGAGACTCGACAGGTTGCGGACTGACACGGTGTAGGTCTCGCCCGAGGTGAGTATGTCCTCCTCGCGGCCACAGCGCTCTTTCGAGTCTGCCAGGCAGGGGTCGATGGTGATGTCCCGGCCTTTCACAAGAACGGTGGCCGGCACCACGTTCGCGTTGCTGTCAGTGATTTCAATGACACCACCGAGCGCCTTCCAGTCCGGGTGTACGGTCTGGGTCATTTGCAGTCGGAACGTTGAGAAGTTCATGGGCTGGAATACATTGCCCTCGGAGGGAATCATTTCCGCAACTGTGAACTCGGGGCTCAGGTTGTCCAGCCCGGCGATGCCGCTGAATGCACCCCGTGTTGAAAACTGCACGCCCTCCGGGCCAAAAGCATTGGGGGTCGGAATCGTACGGCCGCCTTCCGCCTGCAATGCCTCGGTAAACTCAATGGTGTAGTCGGCGCCCGGGCTGAGTTCGCCCTGTGGCGACAATGTCAGACTGCGCCCACCATCCACGCTTTCGGCCGTGAAGCTCAGGTCGGTGCTACCATCGGTGATGCGGATTTTGCTGGCAACATCGTTGTCAGACAGCGCATGGGAGAAGCGCAGCACCATGTCGGCCTTGGGGCTAACGTTGCTCTGGCCATCCGCCGGGTAGGAGTAAACCACCTCTCCCGGAGTTGTCGGCTCGTCGATGGTCTGTTCATCACCCCCGCCGCATGCTGCCAGGAACATCGCGGGAATCAGTGCCAATGTATTGTTGTGTTTCATGGCAAACCTCTCCTCAGAACTTCAGGGTGATGGAGCCGCTGATAACGTGAACGTCACCGTCGGCGGTTGCCTGCTGTTCGTTACCGTCATAGTCGACGATGGTGAAATCCCGGTCCTGCAGCTGCTGATATTGGTAACCGATATCCAGCCGTACCGGGTAGGCCAGCACACGGGTGCGTTCATAGGTTGCACTGATGCCTAGCCCGGCCACGATCTTGTCGGTGTCCAGATAGTTCAGCTCCGGGTTGCGGGTGGTTTTGAGGGGAGACTCCTCATACGCCAGCCCGCCCCGGACGGCAAAGTGACGGCTGAGCTGGTATTCAGCGCCGATGCGAGGCACCAGGATGTCATCAAAACGGATGCGATTGGCTGCGCTGACATTCTCCTGATCCTTGATTGTGTCGCCGGCGAACTCGTCTTCCAGTTCAGACCAGTTCTGCTGCTCAATGCTACCGCCGATGCGCCAGCCGTCACCCTTGTACTGGGTGCCGATGGCAAAGGTTTCCGGTTGGAAGGAATCGATAGTAGCCACCGCAAGGCTCAGGCCCGGGTCGGGGATGGTCTGTGTAACGATAATGTTGGAGTCTACAGACGTCGAAGCGGATGACTTGGTGCGATAGGTGATCGCGCTTTCCCAGCCGTCGAGGAAACAGTCACTGTCCGGACAGAAAGTATCGCCCCACTTGATGGTGGTGCCAAGGATGGACTTCAGCGAGGGCTCGGCGTTAACCGCCAGTCGCTCGCGGCTGGTTTCACCGCCAAGTGTTGAAACGGCATCCAGTTGAGCGGCTGCTTCCAGAGTGACACGCACCGAAAAACCGCCTGAGATGCCCCGCCAGAGGGGGGTGGCACCACCA
Organism: Marinobacter sp. UBA3604; assembly: GCF_002375325.1. Lineage (NCBI taxonomy): Bacteria > Pseudomonadati > Pseudomonadota > Gammaproteobacteria > Pseudomonadales > Marinobacteraceae > Marinobacter > Marinobacter sp. UBA3604. The sequence continues at coordinate 32,238 of NZ_DFMB01000039.1, read as the reverse complement.
ATGTTCAGGAACAGGGGTTCCTTGCCATATTGCAGGTACTGCCCGGTTTCGGAGGTTTCCGAGGAGAATGCCAGCATTTCCTTACCATACTTCTCAACGCCTGCGATGAAGCCCAGGTAAATCGGGTGATCGAAGCGGGTCAGGGACGCCAGGTTGGTTTTCATGCCGATCAGGACGTGCTGGCTCGGCGAATCCGAAATGATATCGCCGTCTGCATCGGAACGGCTGGAGCGCAATTCCTGCTCCGCGTGAAGGATGCCGCCGGTCAGCTCGCCACGCTCGTCACTGGTCAGATAGGACGGATTGTAATAGGTGGCTGACACATGCTCGTTGAACATCGACAGGGACTGTGCGGTAGCCACGTCCACGGGCATCACGCCATAGGTTGTACCGATATTGCCCATACTGGCAGAGGCATTCAATGAAAAACCGGCCGAGGCGGCTACAACGGCGAGTGTCATCGCACGCAGGGAAAAGCGGGAGGTTGAAACCATGAAACACACTCCATTTGTTTGTCTTTGTTATGGACCTTTGCCGTGCCCCCGGAGTCGGGTAACAGGGCTGGCAATTATTGTTGGTACATTTGTTCGAAAAGCAGTGTAGTGCTCTTGTCTTATCGGGACGTTGGCTTCTTTGACAGCTTTTGGTGTCGAAACGACCACCCTCTAGTTAAAGATGGTTTAAAAATGAAGGAAATACAGAGTCTTATCAGGCCGGAAGGTGTTTATTTCTGTAACGAAGAGTTGTGAACTGTTGCAGGTTTTCTGCGGGCATAAAAAAGGCTCCCTTCCGGGAGCCTTTGAATACTGCGCTAATGTGTATTGAAACTCGACGTTTCAGTTCGCGCGGCGTTTTCGACCAACCAGTGTCAGGCCGATGATGCCAATGCCCAGCAGCGCCAGTGAGCCAGGTTCGGGCACGGTAACAGAGCCCTTGCCGTAAAGGCTCACGTGAGACAGGCCATTACCCTTGCCGAAGTACGCCCAGTCTCCAGAGGAGACGAGGGAGTTAAGTTCATAAACGAACCAGTTGTCAGCCTTGTTTCCGCCACCAAATTTGAAGCCGATTGCAATAGTGCTGTATGAGTCCCAAAGGCTGCTATCGAATTCCCAGGTGCCGGTGCTGTCGGTCTGTCCGTACTCCAGATTGTAAAGTGCTGTGGGGTTCCCTGCGTTTTCAGATTTCTCCACAAACTGATAACCCGTTCCTGCGGCGTTGTTAAGAAAAATGTCATTGGCAGGGTTGCCGGTAAAGCTCGGGTTGTTCTTGCCGGACGCCAGGCATGCTGTGGCCTGCGAATCGTCCATCTGCATATAGTTATAGGCATCATCACATTTGATGGGTGCCGCGACAGCATAACCTGACATCAGTAATGCGGATGTCAGCGTTCCAGCCACCAGTGGCCAAAACTTAGTTCTCGTGTTCATTTTTGCTACTCCCGGTGATATTCCTTACTACGGGAGAATCACAGCATTAAAGGTGCCACAGTCCAAAATCATCGTTGTTACCGATACATAGGCAAAGCGCAGTTTCCGACTCGGTTTGATAGTGTAAGAAAAGCTGACATTCCCGGAGTCACGATGCCAGTGTCAACTGGTCAGCACCGATAGCACCTTCTGCGCATGCTCCGCCATTTCACTGCCCAGACTTGTCAGGTAACCGCCATCCTTCTGAGTGATCAGCCCCTTCTGGTGTAGGCGTTCAGCCGCGGTCACCATCTCCGGTGCAGCTGAATGCTGGTGAACCTTGATGCCCTCCTGCGCGGAAGACAGATCGAACATCGCCAGCAGGTTGAGTTCATCAATGTGGTCGGAAGAGAAAGGCATGGTGCGTTCCTTGTGTTATTTTTAATGGTCTTAGTGTAGTTGTATACGAAGCCACGGTATTCGGCAAAACTGATTTCCGGATAAACCACCCCACCTGGATGGAGACAGGGATGTACACCCTTCATATTGCGAACAAGAACTACTCGTCATGGTCGTTACGCCCTTGGGTCCTGATGAAGGAGCTGGGCATTGAGTTTAATGAGCAGCTCATTGTGTTTGGTGATGAGCCCACCTGGCAGGCTTACAGGCGCCTGAGCCCCAGCGGCAAGGTACCCTGCCTCACGGATGAAAGCACAACCGTATGGGACTCGCTGGCCATCATTGAGTATCTGGCCGAGCGTCACGAGGGCGTCTGGCCCAAAAACGTAAAGGCCCGCGCCTGGGCTCGCTGTGCTGCTGCTGAAATGCATTCCGGGTTCCAGTCGCTACGGGATATCTGCAGCATGAACGTGGGCCTGCGTATCCGCATGAACACGGTCAGTGAGGGCCTGCAAAAGGATGTCGACCGCATCGACAGCCTGTGGTCCCATGGCCTGCAGCAGTTCGGTGGCCCGTTCCTCGCCGGTGACCGCTTTAGCGCTGTGGATGCCTTCTTTGCCCCTGTCGTCTATCGGGTACGCACCTACGGGCTGGACCTGAGCGAAGGCGCCGCTGCCTACGTTGAGAGGGTTCTGGCGTTAGGCAGTATGCAGCAGTGGGAAGCCGAATCCCTCGCGGAACCGTGGCGAGACACCGAACACGAGGACATCGCGTTCACCGTCGGCACCTTGCTCGCGGACCACAGACAATAGCCACTTTCTTTAACAGACAGAGGACTCACCAGGCATGATCAGTTGGGAAGACTTTGAGAACGTAGAGCTGCGCATCGGCACCATCATCGAGGTAAACGAATTTCCGGAAGCCCGCAGGCCGGCGTACAAGTTGAAAGTCGATTTCGGCCCGGAAGTGGGCATCCGAAAATCCAGTGCGCAGATTACCGACCTGTACGATCCTGAGACGTTATTGGGTAAACAGGTGCTCGCCGTGACAAACTTCCCGCCAAAACAGATTGGCAAATTTATGTCCGAGTGCCTGGTGACTGGGATCAAGAATGATGAGGGGGCGATAACCCTGGTAAGCACGGATCACAAGGTGAGTAATGGGCAGAGGCTTATCTGAAGGTAAAACTGGGGGAATGGTGGGCCCACCTGGACTCGAACCAGGGACCAAAGGATTATGAGTCCTCTGCTCTAACCAACTGAGCTATAGGCCCTTTTTCAGCGGATGCTGCTTAAAGGTTTGCTTTTTGGGGTGTCGCTTCCGGGCGGGAGCAACAAAGCGGGCGCCATTATACCGGTGAGGGATGGCGCCCGCTACTGTTGTGGTGTTATCCGTTGCCCTGATCGTCAATGAAGCCGCGCAGGTGATCGGAGCGGGAAGGATGGCGCAGTTTGCGCAGGGCCTTGGCTTCGATCTGGCGGATTCGCTCGCGGGTTACGTCAAACTGCTTGCCCACTTCTTCCAGGGTGTGGTCGGTGTTCATTTCGATACCGAAGCGCATGCGCAGCACCTTGGACTCGCGCGCGGTCAGGCCGGAGAGCACGGAGCGGGTAGCTTCGCGCAGGCCTTCAGCGGTAGCGGAGTCAACAGGTGACAGGGCCTGGATATCTTCAATGAAGTCGCCCAGGTGGCTGTCTTCGTCATCACCGATCGGGGTTTCCATGGAGATCGGTTCCTTGGCGATCTTCAGTACCTTGCGGATCTTGTCCTCGGGCATTTCCATGCGCTCGCCCAGCTCTTCCGGCGTGGGCTCGCGGCCCATCTCCTGCAGCATCTGACGGGAGATGCGGTTGAGCTTGTTGATGGTTTCGATCATGTGCACCGGAATGCGGATGGTGCGTGCCTGGTCCGCGATGGAGCGGGTGATGGCCTGACGAATCCACCAGGTGGCGTAGGTGGAGAACTTGTAGCCACGGCGATACTCGAATTTGTCGACCGCCTTCATCAGGCCGATGTTGCCTTCCTGAATCAGATCGAGGAACTGCAGGCCGCGGTTGGTGTACTTCTTGGCAATGGAGATAACCAGACGCAGGTTGGCTTCCACCATTTCCTTCTTGGCACGGCGGGCCTTGGCTTCGCCGATGGAAACGCGGCGGTTGATTTCCTTGATGTCGGAAACGTCCAGGTCCACTTCGGTCTGGATATTGGCAATGCGCTTCTGCAGGCGGACAATTTCGTCGATGCGCTCAGCAATCAGCGGTGCATAGGGCTTTTTGCCCTTGGACATCTTCTCGGCCCAGTCCAGGCTGGTTTCGTTACCGGGGAACGACTTGATGAAATCCTTACGCGGCATCTTGCACTCGCGTACGCAGATTTTCATGATCGCCCGCTCGTTCTCCCGCACCAGATCGTTGGTGGAGCGAACGACGTTCACCAGTTCGTCAAACGCCTTGTTGCCCAGCTTGAACGGGGCAAATACCTGGCCCAGTTCGTTCAGGGCTTCCTGGGTTTTCTTGTGGCCGCGGCCGTGTTTGGCCAGGCTTGCGTCGGCGGCATCGAGCTTTTCTTTCAGCAGCTCAAAACGTAGACGGGTTTCTTCCGGATCCGGACCGCTTTCGGTTTCTTCTTCGCTGTCGTCATCGTCATTATCGTCGTCGGATGAATCGTCCGAGGTGCTGGACGTGTCCGGGGTAGTGTCTTCCTCCATGAACGGCTCGGCGCCGTCGGGGTCGAGGAAGCCGGAGACGATGTCGCTGAGGCGGCCTTCGTTCTCGATGATGCGGTCGTAGGCCTGGATAACGGTACCGGTGATGCCGGGAAAGTGGGCCACGGCGGCCATGACATCGCGGATACCTTCCTCGATGCGCTTGGCAATGACAATTTCGCCTTCGCGGGTCAGCAGCTCCACGGTGCCCATTTCGCGCATGTACATGCGGACCGGGTCCGTGGTGCGGCCAGCGTCGGATTCCACGGCTGCGAGTGCCGCAGCGGCTTCAGCGGCCGCTGCTTCGTCAGCGGTGGAGTCGCCGTCGGTCATCAGCAGCGTGTCTGCGTCCGGTGCCACTTCAGACACCTGGATGCCCATGTCGTTGATCATGCGAATGATGTCTTCGACCTGGTCCGGGTCAGCAATGTCTTCCGGGAGGTGGTCGTTTACCTCGGCGTAAGTCAGGTAACCTTGTTCCTTGCCTCGTGCAATGAGGTCTTTAAGACGTGATTTCTGCGAATTGCCTGACATAGACACCCTGTGAACTCGCTGGTAAAAGGAAAAAAGTGAAACAGCCATTATAGCTGTCGCGCGGTTGCTCTGCCACCGGATGGTTAGATGGTGATCAATACTGCAAGTTTCAAGTGCAGTGCCGTTTCCGGCGGCAGTTATTGCGTTTTTTGGCCCGCCGGCTCTGTTTCCTGGCGCTGGTCAGTCGTCATTCTGTCCGGTCAGTGCCTTCAGCTCCTGCCGCTCTTCAGCGCTAAGGTCTGCCAGGCTACGCTTTTCCGATAGCAGAGACGCCAACCGCTGCTTGCGCGCCACTTCCCGGTTCGGGTTAAGCATTTCCCTGGCGCCAGCCAGGGTCTGTTCCCGTGCGGGGATGTGTTCAATGCCATCGAACAGGCTGTAAAACTGTTCTCTGGCGCGGTTATCCGTTGCCAGTTCGCGGACCAGGGAGCGCCGGTCTTTGATGGCGTGCTCCAGGATCCAGCCGGCGAACTGGCCTGCCTGCCGGTATTGGCGGCTGCTGCGGCAAAGTTCAGCAATTTCGCTGGCCATGTCCGGCGCTTCAAGCAGGGCCAGACAAAGCTGGGTATCCTTGCTGAGTTTTACGTCAATCCGTTGTTCCTGCACCCGGCGTTCGCCGTATCCGCCCTTGCCGTTTGGCTGGCGGCGGTTCTGCCAGTCGCCCCGGTTGTTGCCGCACAGCCGCAGCATTTCATGCCACATGGCATCCCTGAGGGTGCTCCTGGGCATTTTCTTCAGCAGCGGTTCTACCCGTGCCTTCAGCTCACCCCGGTCTTCCGGCAGCGTCAGGTCCAGCCCTTCGCTTTGCCGGTTGAACAGGTAGCGAGACAGGGGCGTGGCGCCGTTGATGCGTTCCTGGAACGCGTCGGGGCCCTCCTTGCGCACCAGTGTGTCCGGGTCTTCACCGTCCGGCATCATCAGGAACTGCAGATGAAGGCCGTCGGTCAGCAATTCCAGAGCATTCTCCAGGGCCTTGTCGGCCGCCCGGTAACCGGCCTGGTCGCCGTCAAAACAGAACACCAGATGCCGTACCTGCTTCAGCAGTGCCGACAGGCTGTCCTGGTTCGTGGCTGTGCCCAGCGTGGCCACGGCAAAGTGGATGCCGTTCTGCGCGAGCGCAATGACATCCATGTAGCCTTCCACCACCAGCAGCCTGTCGAGTTGGCGGATCGACTGTTTGGCTTCATAAAGGCCGTAGATTTCGCGGCTTTTATGGAACACATCAGACTCCGGAGAGTTGATGTACTTGGCCTTGTCATCACCCAGTGTGCGCCCGCCGAACGCAATGGTCCGACCGCGACTGTTGCGGATCGGAAACATCACCCGGTTGCGGAACAGATCCCGTGGCCGGCCATACTTGTCGGAGACCGTGCCGGTTTCAACCAATGGCCCCTGCAGGTCCTTGCTGGCGCTATCGAACAGGGCGGTGCCGGTGCCAGGGGCGTAGCCCAGCTGGTACTGTTCAATAATGCTGTCGTCCAGGCCTCTCTGTTTGAGGTAGTCCCGGGCGAATTCACCTTGTTGGCCCTTCAGGGCGGACTGATAGAAGCGGCTGGCGTAATCCAGGGCGTCCGTCAGTGTTCGCGCCTGCTGCATTTCCTGGCGCGCGCTCTGGTCGTAGGGCACTTCCATGCCGGCTCGGCGGGCCAGTTCCTCTACCGCGTCGGTAAAGCCCAGGCCATCGAACTCGCGGACAAAGCTGATGGCATCGCCGTGGGCGCCACAGCCAAAACAGTGGTAAAAGCCCTTGTCCGGCCGAACGTTGAAAGACGGCGTTTTCTCATCATGGAAGGGGCAGCGGGCCTTGTAGTTGCCGCCGGCCTTTTTCAGGGTGATACGTGATCCGATCAGCTCCGCCAGGTCTATCCGGTCGAGCAGGTCTTCAACAAAGCGTTGCGGGATCAGTCCACTCATGATGTCTCCGGTCGCGCGGAAAGTGCCGGGCCTGGAAGTACAGCCAAAAATGCCGCCGAAGCCAGGCCTCGGCGGCATTTTGGTATCGCTCTGTGCAACCTGCGGCTATACAGGCGATTATAGGCTTGCAGTCAAGCGGCGTCCGGTAAAGCTTAGTACAGACGCTCGAACTTGCGCTGTTCCCGCTGAAGCTTCTTGAGATGACGCTTGACGGCTGCGGCTGCCTTGCGCTTGCGCACGGCTGTCGGCTTCTCGTAGTGCTCACGGCGACGTACTTCCGACAGAACGCCTGCTTTCTCGCAGGAGCGCTTGAAGCGACGAAGGGCTACGTCAAACGGTTCATTCTCTTTCACTTTAACAGCTGGCATTCGAAAATCACCTACCTGATTGATTCGGTTTCTGTTTTGTCTGATCGACCGGTCTGTCAGATCGACTCGATACCTGGTCAGATTGGCTAAAACTCGACCAGTGCGTATTTAAGGCCGGCAATGATAGCGCCTGCCCATGGCCGAGGTCAATGTTTGTTCGATGAAACTGACGGAGGGTTTCGGGTTTCTGCTAAAATGCTCCGCTGATGTTCACCAGTCCGGAGTTGTGGCCCTTATTTATGCTGATTCTCGGTATTGAAACCTCCTGTGATGAAACCGGCGTTGCCCTCTATGACAGCGAACGCGGGCTGCTGGCGCATGCGTTGTTCAGCCAGATTGATATGCACGCGGATTACGGCGGTGTGGTGCCGGAGCTGGCCTCCCGCGACCATGTCCGCAAACTGCTGCCGCTGTGTGATCAGGTGCTTGCCGATGCCGGCAGGGTTCGCGCTGATATCGAAGGCATTGCCTACACCGCCGGTCCCGGTCTGGTGGGAGCGCTGATGGTAGGTGGTTCTGTGGCCCATGCCCTGGGATTTGCTCTGGGTGTGCCGGTGCTGGGTGTCCATCACATGGAGGGTCATCTGTTGGCGCCAATGCTGGAAGACAATCCCCCGGCGTTTCCTTTTGTTGCCCTGCTGGTTTCCGGCGGCCATACCCAGTTAGTGCTGGTTAAGGGCATTGGCGAGTATGAAATGCTGGGTGAGTCTGTGGACGATGCCGCCGGCGAGGCCTTCGATAAAACCGCCAAGATGCTGGGGCTGGATTATCCCGGCGGGCCCAGGGTGGCGGCGCTGGCTGAAAAGGGCACGTCTGGCCGGTATCGGTTCCCGCGCCCGATGACAGACCGGCCGGGGCTGGATTTCAGTTTTAGTGGCTTGAAGACGTTTACCCTCAATACGGTAACTGCGGCAGAACGTGCTGGGGGGCTGGATGACGAGACCCGAGCCGATATTGCCCTGGCCTTCGAGGCAGCGGTGGTGGATACACTGACCATCAAATGTCGCCGTGCCCTGGAGCAGACCGGTTGCAAGCGCTTGGTGATTGCCGGCGGCGTTAGCGCCAATAAGCGGTTGCGTGCCGGGCTTGAGAAAATGACTGAGAAACTTCGTGCCGCCGTGTTCTACGCACGCCCTGAGTTCTGTACGGATAATGGCGCCATGATTGCTTACGCGGGTTGTCAGCGTATGAACTCAGGCCAGCAGGATGGCGATCGAATTGTGGCAGTGCCGCGCTGGCCGATGAATACACTGCCACCGGTTGGCGAACCACGGACGAATGGGCTGGTGGACTAGAAGCCCGGTTCCCGGCCCTGGGCCATACGGATTAGATTGTTGCGGTGACGTACCACAATCAGGATGGCCAGCAGGCCGAACAGTGGCAGGGTGTCGGGTTCGATCAGGGCACTGATGATGGGGCCGCTGACAATGGCCACAATCGAAGCCAGCGCCGAAATTTTCCAGCGCCACATCACCAGGGCCCAGATGGCGGCGAGTAGAAGCGTGGTCGCTGGAGCCAGCGCAAGCCCGGCGCCCAGTGCCGTCGCCACGCCTTTTCCACCCTTGAATCGATAGAACAACGGAATCATGTGCCCGGTCACCGCGCACAGCGCCACAATGGCCTGGGAAAGGATGGTCAGGTCTGCCTGGTGGGCAAACCACACCGGAAGCCAGCCCTTGGCGGCATCCAGGAATAACGTCAGTGCCGCTGGCGGCCATCCGCCGGTACGGTAGACATTGGTGGCGCCGGGGTTCCCGGAGCCCTGGGCGCGTGGGTCTGGAAGATGCCAGGCGCGACAGACCGGCAGTGCAAACAGCATCGAGCCCGCCAGGTAGGCCAGGGCGCACAGTAGAACGGTCAGTACCGGGTCACTCAGATAGCTCATCGGTGGCGATCATTGGCAAAGTGAAAAAGACGCAAAGACGCGTACTGGTCATTTGTGAGAAAATGCCGGCCCCGCGACGAAGCAGGTCAGATTTTACACAGTATCCGCTGCCTGCGCGTTATTCAATCAGCAAAGAGTGTAAGCCCGGGAGTGCCTCCGTTGACAGATAGTGTACTGATCGAAGGTCTGGCCGTTGAGGCAATCATCGGCGTGTACGACTGGGAGCGGGAAGTCAGTCAGCGACTGTTGGTAGACCTGGAGATGGCCTGGGATAACAGGGCACCGGCGGCGTCGGATGATGTCAGTGATGCTCTGAACTACGCTTTGGTCAGTGAGCGGGTCTCAGACTACCTTGTCGAGGCTCGCCCCCAATTGCTGGAAACCGCTGCGGAAGGCATTGCCGGTTTGCTACAGAGTGAATTCAACGTGCGCTGGGTCAAGTTGACCCTTCGTAAGCCAGGCGCCGTTCCGGCTGCAGCAGCCGTGGGTGTAAGGATTGAACGGGGGAGCCTCTGATGGCGCGGGTGTATATCAGTATCGGTAGTAACATTGACCGCGAGCGCTATATCACTGCGGCGCTGGATGCACTGGCTGGCTGGTTTGACGAACCGCTTATCTCATCTGTCTACGAGAGCGAGTCGGTCGGTTTTGATGGCTCGCCCTTCTACAATCTGGTGGTGGGCGTCGATACCGACCTGAGCGTGGCCGAGCTGTCGGCCCGCTTCAAGCAACTTGAGGCGGACAATGGTCGACGGCGGGATGTGCCAAAGTTCAGTCCCCGAACACTGGACCTGGATATTCTCACCTACGATCACGAGGTGGGCCGGGTCGATGGTGTCGAGCTGCCCCGGGGCGAGATCCTGAAAAACGCCTTCGTGCTGTTGCCACTGGCGGAAATTGCGCCGACCGCCGTTCATCCGGTCTGCGGCGAGCGTTACCAGGCGCTGTGGCAGGCCTATGACCGTGACCAGAAATTGTGGCCGGTGGACTTTACCTGGCGGGGCCGGCGCATCTCGCAGGCCGCTGCCCGATAAAGGGACTTTACGCCCCGTGATGTGAGCGGTATATCTGGATCAGGCTGGCCGTTGAGCTGTCGATGGCCTCGTCGCCTTCGGCAGTATCGCCGGTCAGGCGGTCCAGTATGCCCTTGCCCATCTGTTTCCCCAGTTCCACGCCCCACTGATCGAACGAATCCACATCCCAGATAATGCCCTGCACAAAGGTACGGTGTTCATAGAGAGCGATCAGCGCGCCGACGGTTTCCGGCGTCGATTTCTCCATCAGCAGGGTATTGCTGGGTTTGTTGCCGGGAATCACCTTGTGAGGCGCCAGTTTGTCGATCTCTCCAGAGCTCATGCCTTCGGCTTTCAGTTCCGCTTTGGCTTCGTCCAGGGTCTTGCCGGACATCAGAGCTCGTGACTGGCTCAGGCAGTTGGCAAACAGCGTAACGTGGTGACTGGCGACCGGGTTGTGGGTCTCCAGAGGAATAATGAAGTCCGCCGGAATCAGGCGTGTGCCTTGATGCAGTAGTTGGTGGAAGGCGTGTTGGCCGTTGGCACCCACGCCGCCCCAGATCACCGGGCCGCTTTGGTAAGTTAGCGGCTCACCGCCCTGGGTCACGCTCTTGCCGTTACTTTCCATGTCCAGTTGTTGCAGGTGCGCGGGCAGGCTGCGGAGGTAGTGGTCGTAGGGCAGGATGGTGTAGGTTTCCGCGCCCCAGAAGTTGTTGTACCAGACCCCCAGCATGGCTATGACCACAGGCAGGTTCTGCTCCAGTGGCGCAGTATGGAAATGTTGGTCCATGGCATTGGCGCCGGAGAGCAGGGCACGGAAATTCTCCATGCCGATGGTCAATGCCACGGGCAGGCCGATGGCGGACCACAGCGAGTAGCGTCCGCCCACCCAGTCCCACATGGGGAAGATGTTGTCTTCGGAGATGCCGAATTTAACGGCTTCCGGGGTATTGGCGGTAACCGCCACGAAGTGCTTCGCGATCTGATCCTCGCTGCCGCCGTTGTCCAGGAACCAGTCCCGGGCCACCTTGCTGTTCTCCAGGGTTTCCTGGGTACGGAAGGATTTCGACTGGATCAGGAAGAGGGTGGTTTCCGGGTTGACCCGGCGCAGTACCTCGGCTATCTGGGTGCCGTCGATGTTGGCGACGTAGTGGCCCTTCAACTGGCCATGCCAGTAAGGGCGTAGAGCTTCCGATACCAGTTTGGGGCCGAGGAAGGAGCCGCCAATGCCAATACTGACCACATCGGTAAAGGCCTTGCCGGTATGCCCCTGCCAGCGCTCGCTAAGCACGTCGTCTACGAACTGCGCCATGCGCTTCAGCGTGCCTTCCACTTCCGGAGTGATGTCGGTGCCGTCAACGTGGATGGAAGCGCCGCTGGTGTCCCGCAGGGCGATGTGCAGCGCCGGGCGCTTTTCAGTGACGTTGATGTGGTCGCCACGAAACATGGCTTCGATTTGCTCCGGTACACCGCATTTCCTGGCCAATGCCATCAGCTTCGCCAGGGTGTCATCGGTCATGCGGTTGCGGGAGTAATCCAGCGACAGGCCGCCGCCGCGAATGAAAAAACGGCTGGCTCGGCCGGGATCGTCGCTGAAAAGCTCCCTCATGTGGGTGCTTTCCAGTTCCGCCTGATGTGTCTTCAGTGCCTGCCACTCGGGCCGGCTGGTGAGTGGTACAGAGCCCTGGGACATTGTGGAATCCTTTCTGTCAGTGAATGTCGGATCAGCGGGTGATCGACAGGTTGTCGATCAGTCGTGTGGTACCCAGAAACGCTGCCACCAGTAGAGTCAGTTCGGTATCGTCGGCGCTGGCCGGTTTCAGGGTCAGGCTGTTGGCGATGTTGAAGTAATCCGGGCGTAACCCCGCTTTACTGAGGGCATCGTTGGCCTCTTGGGACAGCACTGTGAAATCGGTCCGGCCTTCGTGAATCTGTTCTGCGGTGTTCTTCAGTGTCTGATAGAGAGTCGGTGCAATGGCGCGTTCGTCCTCGGTAAGGAACCCGTTGCGGGAGCTTTTCGCCAGACCGTCCTCTTCGCGAACGGTCGGGCCGCCGATGACTTCCACCGGTATCATCAGATCCTGGGTAAGTTTGCGAATGACTGCCAATTGTTGGTAATCCTTCTCGCCAAACACCGCGATATCCGGCTGAACCATATTGAACAGCATGGTGACGACCGTGGCTACGCCCTCAAAGTGTCCGGGCCGGCTGGCGCCGCAATGGCCCTCACTGACTTCCGGAACAATAATACGGGTGTGCCGGGCCAGTCCCTCGGGATAGATTTCTTCATTGGAGGGGGCGAACACCAGGGTGCTGCCTGCAGCCTCAAGCCGCTCCTGATCTTCAATCAGTGTGCGGGGATAGGTGTCCAGGTCTTCCGTAGCGCCGAACTGCATCGGGTTCACGAAGATGCTGGTCACGACGATGTCGGCTGCTTCACGGGCCTTTCTGACCAATGAAATATGCCCGTCATGCAGGTTGCCCATGGTGGGAACCAGCCCAATACGTTTTCCTTGCTGGCGATAGCTGCGCAGCATGGCACGGAGTTCTTTAAGCGTATGTACGGTTCTCATGCCTTGAACGTATGCTCCTCGGCGGGGAATGAGCGGTCGCGAACTGCGGCCACATAGGCTTCGATGGCACCTTTGATGGAGCCGGACTCCGCCAGGAAGTCCTTCACAAAGCGTGGTTTTCGGCCGGTGACCATGCCCAGCATATCGTGGACCACCAGTACCTGACCGTCGGTGTCTGCGCCGGCACCAATGCCGATCACCGGCGCTTGTACGGCCTGGGTGATCCTGGCTGCCAGCGGCGCAGGTACGCATTCCAGCAGGATGGCATCGGCGCCCGCGGCCACCAGTTCACAGGCGTGTTCAATCATAAGCTCGGCGTGCTTTTCGTCCCGGCCCTGGACCTTGTAGCCGCCAAACTTGTTGACGAACTGCGGGGTCAGGCCCAGATGGGCGCATACCGGCACGCCGCGTTCGCTCAGGGCGTGAATGGTGTCCTTCATCCAGTCGGTGCCTTCCAGCTTGACCATGTGAGCACCGGCGCGCATCAGCTCGGCGGCGTTCTCCAGGGCGGCCTCGGTGGTACCGTAGGTCATGAACGGCATGTCGGCCATGATCAGCGAGCCCCGGTTGCCTTTGGCTACGGACGACACGTGGTACACCATCTGATCCATGGTCACGGGGAGTGTGCTGTCGTGCCCCTGAAGCACCATGCCAAGAGAGTCGCCAATCAGGATAACATCAACGCCGGCCTCACTGACGATTTGAGCAAAGGTGGCATCGTAGGATGTCAGAACGGAGAAAGCTTCGCCCTTCTGCTTGTAATCGCGCAGAGTATTGATGGTAACAGCCATAGAATCCTTGCCTTGTGGGTGGATGGGCCAGACCGGGCCGGGTGTATGCCGGCATCCAGGCCTTTAGGGTAATCCGGGGGTGTGTTTGTGGCAATAGCCGCACGCCAAGCCGTTGGTCTCAGCCGGGCGGGAAAGGTGCCCGTTCCACCGGATTGAGTTTTTGCAGGTTGTTGTCAGGGCATTGTTGTCGCAGTTGCGCGATGGTGCGGCCGTCTGGCAGTGCCAGTCCGGGCTCCAGGTCCAGTAACGGCTGCAAGACAAAGTCGCGGTTGGCGAGTTCGGCGTGGGGTACGGTCAGGCGTTCGCTGGCGATGGTTTCATTGCCATAGAGGAGCAGGTCCAGATCCAGGGTTCTCGGCCCCCAGTGCTGTATGCGTTCGCGGCCATGAGCCTGTTCAATGGCCTGTAGCTGGTCGAGCAGTTCCAGGGCGGAAAGTTCCGTGCGTAACCAGGCTGCGCCGTTTACGAAATCGGGCTGGTCCTGCGGGCCCACCGGCTTACTGCGATAAAAAGGGGACTGGGCCACCAGTTCAGTTTCCGACAGCGCAGCCAGCCGGGCCACGGCACCGGCCAGTTGCGCGGAAGGGTCAGCCTGATTGCTGCCGAGCCCGATAAAAACATCCGTGGCCGTCATTGGTCAGGCCTTTTTTGCGGGCTTCTTGCGGCGGCGTTTCTTGGGGCCGTCACTGCCCAGTTGTGTCAACATACGTTCCTGGCCGCGCTCGTCCGTTTCCTGGAATTCCGTCCACCACTGGCCCAGTCCGGGTTCGATTTCGCCCGAGGCTTCCCTTACCAGCAGGAAGTCATAGGCGGCCCGGAAGCGGGGGTGGGACATGGTGGCGAATGCGCGCTTACCCTGGCGACGTGGCAGGCGCATCTGCAGTTCCCAGATCTCCTTCATCGGGCCGGAGAAGCGCTTGGGGATCGAGGTGGCCTGAACCTGTCGGCCGATCACCTTGGCGATGGCCATGTGCAATGCCGGTTGTACCGGCTCCCCATTATCCTGGCGTTTCCGCCATTCCGCCTGCAGGGCTGGCCAGAGCATGGCCGCAAACAGGAAGTAGGGCGTTACTGACTTGCCCTGAGCGATGCGGGCATCGGTATTTCGCAGGGCCTTGCGGATCAGTTCATCCGGCTCGCCGTTGTTGATGGCCTGCACCGTCTCCGGGAACAAAGGCGCCAGCAGGTTGTATTCGCTGAGCAGGTCGTAAGTGGCTTCACCGAAACCTGCGGAGAACAGCTTAAGCACTTCTTCGAACAGGCGAGCTGGCGGAATGTGCGTGAGCAGTGGTGCCAGTTCCCGGATCGGGGCTTCGGTGTCGGGTTCGATATCGAAGCCCAGCTTGGCGGCGAAGCGTACGGCGCGGAGCATACGTACCGGGTCTTCCCGGTAGCGGGTTTCCGGGTCACCAATCAGGCGCATCTGACGGTTTTCCAGGTCTTCAATGCCGTTTGCGAAATCCACCACGGTGAAGTCGCGGATGCAGTAATAGAGGGCATTCACGGTGAAGTCCCTGCGCAAGGCGTCTTCTTCCAGATTGCCGTAGACGTTATCCCGCAGCAGCAGGCCATGCTCGCTGGTTCTGCGGTCATCGTCGTCGTCATCTTCCTGCGCTTCTGCCGCATTTCCGCGAAAGGTGGTGACCTCAATGACTTCCCGGCCGAACAGGACGTGAACAATGCGGAAGCGCCGGCCAATCAGCCTGGAGTTGCGGAACAGGTCATGCACCTCTTCCGGCGTGGCGTTGGTGGCGATATCAAAATCCTTGGGTTTGCCGCCAAGCAGTATGTCGCGAACACCACCGCCCACCAGATACGCTTCGTAACCGGCATTGTTCAGCCGGCTGAGCACTTTCTTGGCGGGCTCGCTGATGAATGAGCGGGAGACGTTATGCTGGTCCCGGGGTATATCCTGACGTTGATAGGTTCGGGCTTTTTTCTTCCCGTTTCCTGACACGTATGACAATAGTCGTTTAAGCATTGAATTCCGTTATTGCGCTGAGCAAAAGCGAGAGTTTAACGGTTTGGACGGGATTTGCACACGTTTGGCGACACAAGCTGGTGAAAACAACCAAAGGAAGGGCGTAAATGGTCGGTTTGAAAAATGGTTGGGCCAGATAATCAAAAGGCGGATTCGTTTACACGAACCCGCCCTGAAAGCGTTGACGATCTGCATTGTTTTTGTTTTTACCGGGATTTTTCTTCGTTTTTCTACCCCACTGTCAATCCCCAAGTTCAGGGATTCCAGGAGTGCAAACGGAAAGCTTTGAATACACAGAGCAGTCAGAGACATCGGGCAAGTCATTGGGTAAATGCAGTGCCGCCTGGAAGACGATTCTTCTCTACATCTACAACTCGCACGTGCCGTGGGACCACTAAAAAGCAAAGTACCCAAAACACTCAGTTCGCTCACGTTCTGTTTTTGTTTTTGTTACCGAACGTCTTCTACAGCTTTTTGTTCTTGTTGTTGGCGCTGCGTTGTCACTGTTGTTTTTGTTGTTGTGCGCCCTATAGACTGCAGTCCGTGTGCCAGTTTTTGAAAACTGTTTATTAACAGTAGGTTAGTATTATCGGTCTATTTGAGAAGGTGGATCGTAAGACTTAAGTGTTACTGAGGTCGCGTTTTTTAGATCTGGGGTGTTACCGTCAGGAACACTGGGTAACAACTGAGCTCAGGTTCACACTTTCCCGGTAACAATGCTTGTTGAGGGGTACCGGAAAAGTATCAGTTCCCCGAACTTTTCTTTCGTGGGATGCCCAGGCGTTGCCGCCTCTCCCACAGAGATTTACGGCTGATCCCCAGCTTTTGGGCCAGCTCGGTTTCACTCATGCGATCCTGGTTTTCCAGCACAAAGTGTTGGAAATAATCCTCAAGGGAGAGATCACTGGTGGCCTCGGCTTCCCGGGAGGGCGCCTGCTCGTTGTTGCCGTCCACCAGGGTTTCGGGAATGCTGACATCGCCACCTTCACCGTCCAGATCCAGCAGTGACGGGGTGATCAGGTCGTTGTCGCAGAGGATGGTGGCGCGCTCGATGGCATTTTCCAGCTCCCTGACGTTGCCGGGCCAGCGGTGTCGTTCCAGCGCGCGCATGGCCTCTGGTGTCAGGTTCAGGCCGGGTTTGTTCATTTTCTCGCCCTGGCGTTGCAGGAATCGCTGGGCCAGGCCAAGAATATCCGACTGTCTCTCCCGCAGCGGCGGTATGCGAACCTGCATGACGTTCAGTCGGTAAAACAGGTCTTCGCGGAACCCACCCGTCCGTGTCATAGCCTTCAGGTTACGGTGAGTGGCAGCAATCATTCGCACATCCACCTGGCGGCTCTGGGTGGAGCCCACCTTGCGAATCTCGCCTTCCTGCAACACTCGTAGCAGACGGGCCTGGGCCTCGGCGGGCAATTCGCCGATTTCGTCCAGGAACAGGCTGCCGCCGTCGGCCGCTTCGATCAGGCCGGTCCGGGCCGATACCGCCCCGGTAAATGACCCCTTTTCATGACCGAACAGCTCTGACTCGATCAGACTTTCCGGGATGGCGGCGCAGTTTACGGAAATAAGCGGTCTGGCGGCCCGGGGGCTCATCAGGTGAAGCGCACGAGCAGCCAGTTCTTTGCCAGTCCCGGATTCGCCCTGGATCAGCACCGTGGTTTCCGTCGGTGCCACCTTGCGTATCAGGGTGAACACCTTCTGCATGGCATCGCAGTGACCGAACATAATGCTGGCCGGGTCGCTGTCCGGTGCAGCTGCATCTGCCTGATTCGATGATGACTGGGTATTCGAGGAAGAAATCGGCGGCTTTCTGGCGAGAATGCCCTCGACCGCTTCCAGCATTTCATCGTGATCGAAGGGTTTGGCAATGTACTCCACGGCGCCCATTTTCATGGAGTCCACGGCGGAGCGGAGGCTGGCATAGCTGGTCATGATTAGCACCGGAGTGTCCGGTGCGCGCCGTATCAGTTCCGTTCCGGCTGCGCCGGGCAGTCGAAGGTCGGAGATGATCAGGTCAAATTCGCCGGGGTCGTGGTTGTCTTCGGCTTCTTCAACGGAGCCAGCATCGGCAACCTCGTAACCGGCGTGCTGAAGCAGCTTGCGAACCGCTGAACGGATGATCTCTTCGTCTTCTACAATCAGAATGCGAGGCATAACGCGTTTACGACCCTTCGTTCTGGCTGATGGTGGTACCGGTGTCCGGCTCGTAGGCCGGCAACCTCATGCGCACACAGGTGCCGCGGCTAGTGTCAGCATCAGCCGGGCTGTCCACTTGAATGTTGCCGTAATGCTCTTCAATGATGCTGTACACCAGCGACAGGCCCAGGCCCGTTCCTTTGTTGGGGGCCTTGGTGGTGTAAAAAGGCTCGAAGATATGGTCCAGCTGGTCTTTCGGTATGCCGGAGCCGTCATCGGTGACCTCGATAATAGCGGAGTAGCCATCACGGTTTCCACTGATACGCACTTCTCCACCGATGGGTGAGGCGTCCCGGGCATTGGCCAGCAGGTTGATAAACACCTGCACCAGCCGTTGTTCATCCCCCAGGATGGTCAGCTCATTCGGACATTCGTTGCGGTAGTGAATGCCCATGCCCTTGTCACTGAGGGACAGCAGGTTGATGGACTCGTCCACACAACGGTGTATGTCCACCGGTTCGTAGCGGTTGGCGTGGGCATGGTTTCCGGTACGGGCAAAGTTCATCAGCGACTGCAGGATGGTGGAGATCCGCCGGGTCTGCTGTTGGATCTGATCCGCGGTGGACAGAATGTCCGGGTCGTCGGTTTCCAGCTTCAGGTTCTGGGCCAGGGAGGAGATACCGGTGACCGGATTGCCAATTTCGTGGGCGACACCGGCCGCGAGCCGGCCCACGGAGGCCAGGCGCTCGCTGTGCATCAGTTCGTCTTCCAGCAGGCGGGTTTCCGTCTGGTCTTCCACCAGGATGATGCTGCCACCTTCGGTGTGATCGGGGCCACTCAAGGCTGCCTTGTGCAGATTGAGCCAGTGGGGGCGGCCTTTCAGGTCCAGGCGGTGTTTGTACCGGTGCAGGTCCTCACCGCTGTTGAAGTCGTCCAGCAGCAGATGCCAGTGCTCGGGCAGGGCCATCAGTCGGGCACCGACCACGTCGTCAGCCGTGATGCCGGTGAGGGCTTCCATGGCGTTGTTCCACATGAGTATCTCGCCGTCGTCACCCACAGAGCAGGCGGGAATGGGGAGGTTCTGAAGGGTTTGACGGTAATGGCGCCGCAGGTTGTCGAGTTCCCCAGCCAGCCCGGTCAGGCGGTTCTGGTAATCCCCCAGGGCTCGTTCGACATAGCGTATATCCTGTGCGGTGCCGCCGCTGGCCATGGGTTTGTAGCCCAGGTGCCGTTTGACCAGATCACGGGCGACGGCGGGGCCCAGCAATCCTGAAAGGTTTACTTCCACGCGGTCGCGCAAGCGCCGAAGTTGATAAGGCCGATATTCAACGTTGGGTAGTTTGAGCTGGGTAAGGGCTTTTTCGACTTCCCGTCTTGCAACTCCCAGCCCCAACGGAACCGCGAGCTGGCGGGTGAAGTCCGCGGATGAGGTTGCCAGCAACTCCCTGCGCTGGGGGCGGGAAAGTGCGCCCAGGGAGCAAGCCTGGGCAGCTCCGGTTTCTTCGGCGGAACTGGTGCTCAGTACTGAAATCAGGGTGAATATGGTGACATTCACCGTCAGGCTAACGAAGGTGAAGATGTGCCAGTTGCTGTAGTCCGGCACTAGGGGAGCCCCGATGAAATCCAGCAGGTTGGCGGTATGGGAGAACGGCAACACCAGGGTAACCACCCAAATGACCAGGCCGGAGATCAGTCCGGCGATCAGGCCACGGCGATTGCCTTCGGGCCAATAGATCACACCGAGGGCACCGGGAAGCAACTGAAGCATGCCTGATAGTGAAATGGCACCAAGGATCGACAGGTCCAGGTTCTTACCCAGGGTTTCATGGAACAGCAGCGCGGTGAAGATGATGGCGGCGATGAGCAGGCGCTTGACCCACTTCAGCCAGTGGTAGATGTCACCGTGGTCCTTGGGGGTCCGTAATGGAAGCACCGCGTGGTTCAGTACCATGCCCGCCAGTGCCAGGGTGCTGACGATCATCAGGCCGCTGGCGGCGGACAGGCCGGCAATGTACATCATCAATGTCAGCGCTGGACTGCAGAGGGCCTGGGCGGTGCCGATGGCGTAGAAGTTCGGTCCCGTGGTGGCGGCCAGCGCCTGGCCCCCCCAGAGAATCAGAGGGATCGGCAGGCCGAGCAGCAGCAGGTAAAGGGGCAATCCCCAGCTCGCCTTTGCAAGGGCCTTGGGCGACGGATTCTCACTGAACGTCATGTGGTACATGTGGGGAAGCACCAGGGCGCCGGCGAAAGACATCAGCATCAAGGCACGCCAACTGCCGTCGTCAATGCTCATGGTCATAGTGCTCACCGGGGTGCTCTGGTCCGCCAACCAGGTTTCCAGCCCCGACATGCCATCGAATACGCCAAACAGGATGACTCCACCAAGGGTCAGCAGGGAAAAGAGTTTCACCAGGGAGTCAAAGGCAATGGCTAAAACCAGGCCCTGGTGATTCTCGGAACCCTGACTGCGACGGGTGCCGAACAGCATGGCAAACAAAACCACGATAATGCTGAAAAGCACACTGATGAGTTGGGGCGACGTGTCCGGCGCTAACAGGCTGGCAGACGTGGATACCGCCTGGATCTGCATGCTCAGCAGGGCCAGTATGGCGGTGCCGGAACAGATGGTCACCAGCGTGCCCGCCCACTGGCTTCGATACCGGTAGGCGAACAGGTCGGCAAGAGAAGTGAGCTGATAGGCGCGGCCAATCCGCATCACCGGGTTGAGCAGAACCGGCGCCAGCAGAAAGGCACCGCTGATGCCCAGGTAGTAGGCCAGGAAGCCAAACCCAGATTCAGCGGCCATGCCTACCGCGGCGTATACGGCCCAGATGCCGGCGTAGACGCCAAGACTAAGCGTGTAGACAAGGGGGTGTCTGATCCAGCTGCGGGGCAGCGCGCCTTTTTCGGTCACCCACGCAATACCGAAGAGCAGGACCAGGTATAACAGGCTGGCCAGTAATAGGCTGGGTGCGCTAAAACTCATTGGGATCCCGTCGCCATTCCAGCCAGAAGCCGATGGCAATCAGGCCGGCCCAGATTACGTAGGGGCTGTACCAGGCATTCCCAGGTGACGTCCACCAGTCAAGAATGTTGGGAGAGAATATGTAGATGGCCAGAACCAGAAGGAAGACCAGACGGTAGATATACATCAGGCATGATATCCGCACTGTCGCTTGTGAAAAGGTTTATAACACGTCGTTCACCGGGCTGTCAGGTGAATCCGCTCCGGCGCCCAGTTGGCTGCGGCCCGGGCAAGCAGGGTACCGATGTCTGATGCCCCTGCCAACAAACGTTGATCCTGTCCTAATGCGGCGAGGGCCTGTTTCAGGTTGTCTTTCGCTTTCCGGTCATCCAGGGCTGGTGCGTGGTTTTGCTTGCTAAGCTTCTGACCATCGGCGTTGAGAATAACCGGAATGTGCATCCAGTGAGGTGGTGGAGTGCTCAGTGAACGATAGATCTGCTGTTGCTGTGCGGTCATGTCCAACAGGTCGGAGCCCCTGACGACGTGGCTGATTTCCTGGTCGATGTCGTCGGCAACCACCGCCAGTTGGTAGGCGTAGAAGCCTTCCTTTCGCAGGATAACCGGATCGTCCAGTTCGGCGTGTATCTTCTGCAGTTGCGGGCCCAGTAATTGGTCGTGCCACTCGCTGCGCTCTTCGTGAAGGGCAAAGCGGACAGCGAACGGACGTTCTCCCGGTTCGGCCTTCCCTTCACGACAGTGCTCCGGATGGCGCCCATCATTTTCCCGCAGTTGCTTTCGTGAACAGGCACAGCGATAGGCCAGCCCTTGATGGAGTAACTGGTCGATCAATGTGCGGTAGTGGGCGTGGCGCTCTGACTGAAAGCGCACTGGTTCGTCAGAGTGCAGGCCGTGGGCGTCCAGGCTCTCCAATATACGCTGGGTGGCTTCGGGGGATTCCCGTAGAGGGTCAAGGTCTTCGATCCGCACCAGCCAGGCGCCATTGTGACTACGAGCCTCCAGGTAGCTGGCAACCGCGGTGACCAGGGAGCCAAAATGCAGAGGCCCGGTTGGAGACGGCGCAAATCGGCCGCGATAATGGGAATCAGTCATGGCTGGCGAATACCGGCCCCGGGTTCGGGAGCCGGCATACTCAAAGGCCTGGGATCAGATGCCAGTCTGGCGCTCGCGAATTTCAGCGAGGGTCTTGCAGTCGATGCACAATGTCGCGGTTGGCCGTGCCTCGAGGCGACGGATACCGATCTCAACGCCGCACTGGTCGCAGAAGCCGTAGTCGTCCTTGTCGATGCGGTCGATGGTCTGGTCAATCTTCTTGATCAGTTTGCGTTCGCGATCACGTGTTCTCAACTCCAGGCTGAATTCCTCTTCCTGGGTTGCACGGTCACTGGGATCCGCGTAATTTGCCGCGTCTTCCTGCATATGGTGCATCGTGCGGTCCACTTCTTCCATCAGTTCCTGCTTCCATTGCAGCAACAGATTCTTGAAGTGCTCCAGCATTTCCGCACTCATGTAGTCTTCACCCTTCTTCATTTCATAAGGGGTGAAGTTGGTAAAACGTTCGCGTGGTTGTTCTGCAGTATTTGCCATTGAACCCGGCCTCATGTTTGTACTTCGCAAGAACGCTATATTTCCGGCGACCAGCGAATACTGGCCGGTTGTACCCTGGAAAAAGCATTCGTCCTGAAACGGGAATTTGCGGAAAATAGCAGATTAGTCACAGGGGTGCCAGCCTTGTGATGCCTACTTTTGCACGGAGACCAAAATGAAGTTGCCCGCACCATTGATCGAAGGCCGGCTAATACGGCGCTACAAGCGGTTCCTGGCTGATGTCCGGTTGCCGGATGGCAGTGAGGTCATTGCTCATTGTCCCAACACGGGCTCCATGCTGGGGTGTCAGCCCCAGGATGCCCGGGTATGGCTGAGTACCAGTGACAATCCCAAGCGCAAGCTGAAGTATACCTGGGAGCTGGTTGAAACTACTCCGGGCGAGGTGGCCTGCATCAACACGGCGCGACCGAACGCGCAGGCCCGTGAAGCCATTGAAAATGGGGGCGTTCCGGAGCTTGCCGCCTACCAGACCTGCAGGGCAGAAGTGCGTTACGGCACAGAGAAAAGTCGGATCGATCTACACCTGTCAGGTCACGAGCATCATCCGGATGCCTGGGTTGAGGTAAAAAATGTGACCCTATGTGAGGACGGGCAGGGCTTTTTCCCCGATGCCGTAACCTCCCGTGGCCAGAAACACCTGCGGGAACTGATGGCGCAGGCCAGGGCAGGCGAGCGTGCGGTGCTGTTTTTTGTGGTCAATCACACCGGCATCGACAGCGTGCGGCCCGCCGACCATATCGACAGCGCCTACGGTGTGCTGCTTCGTGAGGCAAAGGCGGCCGGCGTTGAGCTGCTGGCATATAGGGCGGAGCTTTCCGGCCCGCAAGGGCCGGATGGCGATATCTCGCTAGGTGAGGCCGTGCCGGTTATTCTGGACGCCTGAGTTGGTTACTTCAGGCGCTTTACATCCCGGGAAGGCCAAAATGTTGGCGGATTCGGTCTGCGACCGCCTCCCCCACATGTTCCTGGTCGGTATACAGGTGAATGGTGTGGGTTTTTTCCTCGGTGGTAAGAGGCTCAAGCCAGGCTTCCTGTTCTTCCAGGAATTCCTCGGTGGCTTCGGAGGCATCACCTGAGCGGTTGCGAGCCCATTCCTTACGGCTTTCCAGGGGCGCTTCGCAGTGCAGGAGAGCGAACGGCATGCCCCGGCTCTCCGCCACGTCCGCCATCATCTCCCGCTCGGACTGTTTCAGGCAGGCAGAGTCTACGATGACCGGCAGGCCGCTGGTCAGCAAGGCGCCGGCCAGTTCGGCCAGGCGCTCATAGGTGCGCTGGTTGGCTTCTTCGGTGTACAGCTTCTCACCGGTCGGGGATTTGCTCTGGTCCAGCGGGCCCAGGCCAAAGAGTCGCTTGCGCTCCACGTCCGAGCGCAGCCGGATCAGCCCCAATTCCGCCGCCATGGAGCCACTGACGCAGGATTTGCCACTGGCGGAGAGCCCGGTGGTGGCCAGTAGATAAGGGTTGGGTATGGCGCTGTAGTCTTCCGCCAGTTGGGCGTAATCACGGTAGCGCTGCATCAGGCCTTCCCGCTCGGAGTCGGTCAGCGATGGGTTGCCGAGAGTGAATAGGGCAATCTTGGCGCGGACCATGGCGCGGTAGGCCTTGTAGAGGGGCAGCAGCGACAGGGCCTCGAAGTCACCCCGGTATTCCAGGTAGGTATTCAATACCAGGTTCGCCAGCTCGGGCTCACGGCGGGACTCCAGGTCCATCAGCAGGAACGCCAGGTCGTTGATCACGTCAATCCAGCGGAAGGGCTCACTGAACTCGATGCAATCGAATACTGTCACGTCGCCGTCATAGATCGTGATATTTGCCAGGTGCAGGTCGCCATGGCACTCCCGTACAAATCCGCCCTCGTAGCGCTCGGAAATCAGGGCCGATTGGCGCTCAAAGGTGCTGCGGGTCCATTGCTCCAGGTTGTCGAGCTGAAGCAGGAGCACGTCATCGTCAATCATCGGGCGGATCTGGTCGAAGTTTTCCTGCATCGCAGCGAAGACTGCTTCCGGCGTTCCCAGTGGTTTGCCGGATTCAACCGGTGGTTGGCTGTCGTGGAAGTCCGCGGCCTGCCGCGCGAGGCTGGTGAGCAGCTCAGGCGTGAGTTTGCTGTTTTCCTGTCGCACGTCAAACAGTTCGTTCTGGTCGAACTGGCGCATGCGAATGGCATACTCGAACGCGTCCTCCTGGCCACCGAGCGCCGGAGCCTCGGTCGAGCCGGTGATGGGCACTACGTCGAGGTATAGATTGTTGGCGAGACGCCGATTCAGCCGCAATTCCTCTTCGCAAAAATGCTTGCGCCGCGCCAGGGTCGAGAAGTCGAGAAAGCCGAAGTCCATCGGCTTCTTGATTTTGTAGGCATAGTCGCCGGTCAGGATGACCCATGAGATGTGCGTTTCGATAACCTGAAAGTCTTTCACCGGGTGGTCATACAGCGCCGGATTCTGCAGTGCCAGAATCAGGTTGTCGGAAGGTGCGTCGCTCACGGCTCTCTCCTTGGGTTCCTTGAACTCGTTGATTTTTATCGCCCCCATCATAACGAGCAAAACGGGCAGATTACAGAAATAACACACGGATGACCTGCCGTACCGACGCCCGGATTCGTTATAATCCCGCCATGAAAAAATCTGCTTCCCCCCGGAAATCGCCCAAGAAAAACACCCGCAAGGGAAAGTCTGCCCGCCGGCCCTGGTTCTGGCGCCTGTTTCTGCGCGTCTTTTTTATCGGCGTGGTGCTGCTCGCCGGTTGGATGGTCTACCTGGATGCGGTGGTCACTTCCCGCTTTGAAGGCCGTCGATTTGAAGTGCCGTCTCGAGTTTATGCGAGACCACTGGAGCTGTATGACGGCGCGAGCGTCAGCTCAGGCGCGCTGCAGCGGGAGCTTGAACTGTCCGGCTACCGTGCTGGGGATGGCAGCCAGGCAGGTACCTATCGCCGCAATGGCGGCCACTTCATTATCAGCACGCGGGGCTTTTTGTTTACTGACGGGCTGGAACCTCGTAGGCGCCTGTCGCTCAACATATACAGCGACCAGGTACAGGATTTCCGGGTACTGTCGGGCGATCCTTCACCGATTGTGCGTCTGGCACCGGCCCAGATTGGCGGTATCTATCCCGCCCACAAGGAAGATCGGGTGTTGGTGCAACTTGCGAATGTGCCTGAACTTTTCACCGATACGCTGTTGGCCGTTGAGGACCGCAATTTCCATGACCATGTCGGGATCGCCCCACTATCGATTGGCAGGGCAATGCTGGCCAATATCCGGGCCGGGCAGATCGTGCAGGGGGGCAGCACACTGACCCAGCAGTTGGTGAAGAACTTCTTCCTGACCCGGGATCAGACCTTGTTGCGCAAGGGCAACGAAGCCCTGATGTCGCTGCTGCTGGAACTCCATTACGAAAAGAACGACATACTGGAAACCTACGTCAACGAGGTTTACGTGGGGCAGGCAGGTACACGAGCCATTCACGGGTTCGGGCTGGCCAGCCAGTTCTATTTCGGCGAGTCAATTCGTGATCTTCAAGCCCATCAGATCGCCTTGTTGGTCGGCCTGGTGAAGGGGCCGAGCTACTATAACCCCCGGCGCCATCCGGAGCGTGCCTTGTCCCGTCGCAACCTGGTCATTGATGTGATGGCCGAAACCAATCTCATCAGCGAAGAGGACGCCGCCAGGGCCCGTGCCCAGCCGTTGGGTGTTACGAACCAGGCTTCATACTCTGAAAACCGGTACCCGGCCTACATCGATCTGGTTCGTCGTCACCTGGCCCGGGATTACAAGCAGGAAGATCTGCAGAGTGAGGGGCTTCGCATCTTCACCACCCTGAACCCCGCGATCCAGTATGCGGCGGAATTTGCCGTCAAGGATATGCTCGGGCGAATGGAGGGGAGTTCCGATACCACGCTGGAATCCGCCATGGTAGTGACCTCGCGGGACAGTGGAGAGGTGTTGGCCCTGGTTGGTGGGCGTGACCCGAAATACGCCGGTTTCAATCGCGCCGTGGATGCGAGCCGTCCTATCGGTTCCCTGGTCAAGCCGTTCGTTTACCTGACGGCGTTGCAGAACCCGGATCGGTATACCCTGATCACGCCTGTCGAGGACAAGGGCTTCTCCCTGGTGTTCGACGACGGACGCCGTTGGGAGCCGGAAAACTACGATAAGGAACAGCGCGGCGAGGTGCCCCTGCACAAGGCGCTCTCCCAGTCGTATAACTTGCCTACTGTGCGTGTAGGGCTGGATGTGGGTATCGGCGCCGTGAAGTCTACCTTGCAGGGATTTGGCGTTCCCGGCGGTATTTCAGAGTACCCCTCAATGTTACTGGGCTCAGTCTCCATGACGCCGGTAACGGTCGCCCAGATCTATCAGGGGCTGGCTACCTCCGGTTTCAATACGCCCCTGAGAACCATCCGGCAGGTCACCGATGCGCAAGGCGAGGCCCTGTCGCGCTATAGCCTGAAAGTGGATCAGGTAGCGGATCCCGCCGCGGTACATCTTGTCCAGTATGTTATGCAGGAAACCATGCAGGAAGGCACCGGGCGTTCCGCGTACCGCACCGTGCCCAGGGAGCTCTCGCTTGCAGGGAAGACCGGAACCACCGATGATGGCCGCGATTCCTGGTTTGCCGGTTTCAGCGGCGACTTGCTGGCGGTGACCTGGGTTGGCCGGGACGATAACGGCCCAACGTCTCTGACCGGTGCCACCGGCGCGTTACCGGTGTGGTCCCGGTTTATGAGCCAGGTACCGCAGCACGGCTTCTCGCCGGTGGTGCCGGATGGCGTAGAGTACCTCTGGGTCAATCCCGACGAAGTCGCCCTGACAGAAGAACATTGTGACAATGCACGCCTCGTACCGTTCATCACCGGCAGTGAGCCTGATATGGAGGTTTCCTGCGGAGGTAATATCGAGCGGCGGATACGGGGCTGGTTTGAAGGACTCTTCCAATGAAATCGAACACGTTTAAATACGCTGGTTTATTGGCTTTGTCGCTGACGGTGGCCGGTTGCGCCTCTGGCCCGGGCGGTGGCTCCATTTATGTGCCAGCCGGTGATAGGTCATCCCCTGACGAGGCACCCCAACCGCCACAAACCAGTGAGCCGCGTGACGAACCGCGGGTTGAACGTAAAAGCGAGCAGCCTGATCAACCGGTGCGACAGCCAGAACGCACGGCCCCCAGCTACCAGGATGAAGGAGACGCTCTGTCACCGGCAGCACGAAGCCTTATCCAGCGGGCGGACAGCCTGATGGCGTCCGGAGAAACCCAGGCCGCCGTGGCGCAACTGGAGCGGGCGCAGCGAATCGCTCCACGCTCGGCGCAGGTGTACTTCAAGCTCTCGCAAGCCTACGTGGCACTGGATCAACTGGGGTCGGCGGAGCAGTTCACGTTGAAAGGGTTGTCTTTGGCCGGCAGCAATTCGTCATTGCAGCGCTCGGGATGGTTGCTGCTGGCGGATATCCGGCGTGCCAGGGGGAATGTGGCTGGGGCGGATCAGGCTGAGGCGCGTGCGTCGGCCTTGTGATTTGCGGTAACTGGAGCCGGGCAGTGTTTGAACTGCCCGGCTATCTATCGAGAACTACGGCTGTGTCTGGAGTTCAAAATCAGCGGTAGACGTCTCGCTAGCAACAACGGTGACATTTTGAGCTCCGTTGAAGTTGATGTCGTCGTCTGATGGTTCTCCTTGATCGTTCTCGATCAGGTCATCCCCGCAGGTATAACTCACGGTGTACTCGCCAGCTGGAATGAAAGCGGCGGTGTAGGTATAGGTTCCGTTTTCGTCGACCGGAGCAACAACCAGCGGTTCGTTTTCGCTGCCAATGTCGTCAGGCACGGCATCTGCACCTTCATGAACGTAGACATTGCCTGCAAATTCAGGAGTCATTGCGTCACCACATTCCTGAGTGATCAGTTCGCCAGCTACCGTACCCTCGATAGTGCCGACCTCAGAGTTGTCGACAAGCCTGAGTACCGGCTTGAGTCGATAGCTGTCCTGCCCGACAGGGTTAACCAGTGACTTGCGAACATCGAAGTCGATGGTAAAGCTGACTTCACCTCCGGCAGGAACGGTAAACCCTGATGTCTGTACGCCTCTTTCCGATGGAGTGGTAAGGATGTGAGAGCTTCCGTCATCAAGAAGGACGGTGTTGTCGTCGCCGAGTTCGATTCTCATCCAGTTGTAGTTGCCAGCCGGAACTTCCTCATCAGTGACGAGGCTTTCAAATGAACCTCCCTGCAGGTCGAGAAGATTGATCGGTGCGGGGAATTCCAGCTCAAACCTGCGACGTTCGCCGTCTGAAGGTTGAAGTACCAGCGCGGTAACCTCAATGTTTACTTCCTGGGCGCTGTCTACAGGTGCATCAGTCAGTCCGACGCTTACGCTGCCTGTTTCCCCTCCGCTAAGACTACTGCTGTCGCTGTCACCGCCACAGGCAGTCAGCGCTCCGGTAAAGCCAAGTATTGTCAGGTATTTCAGAGACTGATTCATTGCAAACCTCCTTAGGGAAAGACACTGGCCGGTTGAAGAAATGTTGGGTGGCCACAAGGGCATAACGCTGAAATGTCGTCAGCCGTTCCATTGTGTCTGCTAACCCTTGCCTCTTGGACGGCTGATGCGACTTTGATCGGTGGTTTGGTCATGGGCCAATACTTACGTGCGGATTGTGTTGTAAACTGCGTCCTCTTTTTGCGCGATTAATCAGACGAGTACCGGTTTTGGCTTTACTTTCCTTTAACCCTTCCCGGGCCAAGCGATTTGAGAAACTGGTGCAGCCGCATTTGGAGGCTATGTACCGGTTTGCGTATCGTTTGGCTGGGCAGCAACAGGATGCCGAGGATTTGGTTCAGGATGTGGTCTTGAAACTATATCCCCGTCTCTCGGAGCTGGAATCAGTGGAGCAACTGAGGCCATGGTTGAATCGCGTGTTGTACCGGCACTTTATTGATCAGGTCCGTCGCAAAGGACGTCGCGCCGACAGGCCTGTTAGCGACGTAGCAGAGCCGGAACAGCAATCCTCCTTTCTAGACTCCTACGCCGCGGATGTCCCCGATCTCAGTGAGCAGATCAGTTCTGAGCGCTTGAAGCCCGTTATGGATGAGATTATTCAGACTCTGTCGCCGGATCGGCGCACTCTGATGCTGCTGCACGATGTGGATGGCTGGAGCCAGGAAGATATTGCTCAGGTGCTTGAAATACCGGTTGGCACGGTGAAGTCGAGAGTCCATCGTTGTCGGGCCGCCCTGCGGGAAAAGTTACTTGAGCGTCCGGAACTTTTTCCGCAGGCCGAGCGTGTGAAAGAATGAGGTGATGGCAATGATGTGTGACGAGTGCAAAAACAATCTGGGTTCCTGGGCCAAGGCCGAGCTGTCGGCTGCTCAGGCTAACCGCCTTGAGCAGCATCTTGCCGAGTGTGAGAGCTGTTCCGTTGCCGCACACAACGAATTGGCAATCGTCACCGCGATGCGTGAAAGTCAGGAGATACCGCCCTCGTCGCCGGGTTTTGAGAAACAGGTTCTGGATGTTGCCATCGGAAGGGAGCGCCGGTCCCGCAAAAGCCTTACGGACTACGGTTGGAGTGCCCCGTGGGTGGGAGGTGCCATTGCGGCGGCCCTGGTCCTGGGGATTGCACTTGGTTTTGGCTGGCGTTCAGGCCAGGAACCGGCGGATGAATTGGCGCAGATTAAAACGGATTCAGTAACCGATCATCGAGTAACCGTTGTTGATGAAAGCGCGGATGAACGCTCGGCACTGAAGCCGGTTGCCCGGAATGTTCGGCTTGCGTTTCGCTCCAGGGAAGCGCTGCAGGGTGTTACTTTGACAGTGGAATTGCCGCCTCATGTAGAGGTTTCTGATTATCCCGGGCACCAAAGGTTGAGCTGGAGAGTTGATCTGGATAAAGGCGAAAATGTGGTAAACCTGCCATTAAACATTCTGTTCTCTGGTGAGGGTGAGCTGGTCGCTCATCTTGACGATGGCCAAAGAACCAAAACGTTCCGGGCCAGTCTCAACGGCCCATCAATAAATGGACGTCCGGAGCCCTCGTCATGATGTCGGGAATCTGGCAGAGAGCTGTCTGTTTCGTCGGTCTCAGCCTGTTTTTGGTGGGACCGTCAACGGTTTTTGCCAGTGATGATCTTGATGTGACCATGAGAATGGTTACAGACGACGAAGACCTTACGGAATCTGTCGTGCGTGAGATTAACCTGCGTGAACCGGTATCACTTGGTCGACCGTCGAAAGATCGTGGCATCGATAAGTCGGTTCATTCCGCGGATAAGGCCCGGGACGCACGCGAGAGAGGGCGGGATGCCGCCAACGCAGCGTCTGAGCGGGCTCGGGAAGTCCGTAATGACAATGGGCGAAAGGGGCGGCCTGAGTTGCCTGATCTGCCAGATGTCTCCAATCGTCCCGACCGGCCCTAGCTTCCCTTGCTAACTACTTACTAACTATACGGCATCGTAATTTTCCTTCTGCGACGAAGCACTTCGTCAGTTGCTATACTCCGGTTTTTGTCGTGCCCTCACTCAACGCGTCTGTTTTGAGGGGCGCCACCACAGCGTATTTCCGGAGTAAAGCTTGGGGTTCCCACGATCAGCCATTCTGTTTATTGCCCTGATGACCTCGACTCCTGCGGCGATGGCCATGGAGGTCACCAATAGGCCGGATTTCGATGCCGGTGTGGAGGCCTTTCGGCAAGGAAACCTGGAAGAGGCCCGGATTTTTTTCGAGCGAGCTCGGGCGGCTGGCACCAACTCTCCATCCCTACTCTACAATCTCGGCGTTGTTTACTTCCGTCTCGGCGATCTCGAGTCGGCCGAAACCGTATTCCTGACATTGCTGGAAACGCCTCATGCGCCTCTGGCTTACTACAACCTCGGTCTGGTAAAGCAGAGGATGGGTAAGGTGGGCGACGCCCGCCAGTGGTTCGAACGTGCTGCCAGCGAGGATTCACCTGAAGAAGTCCAAACGTTGGCTCGTCACCAGCTGGCTGATGTCACCGCGGAATCTCCATTGGGTCAGCGCCATGGTAGTGGCTATCTCGCCGTCGCTGGCGGATACGACGACAATATTGCTGGAACTCCGGATGATGTTTCCAGTGATAAGGAAGGCGGGTTTGCGGATGCGCTGGCGGCGGGAACTGTTCAACTCGGAATGAAGGAACTCAGCTTGCACGGGGTTGCTTTCACTCGTCAGTACCCTGGGAACTCTGCCTTTAATAACACTTATCTCAGCACTGGTGCGTCGTTGCCGAAAGAGCTGGGAGACGGAGAGCTTACATCAACCCTGAGCCTGTCGGCATCCTGGTTTGGCGGTGATCCCCTTGAGCGCGAGGCCCGGGTCGAGATGCTCTATCATCCCGATCGGTGCGTTTTGGCTCCTGTGGTCTCTGGTGTTGAATGCAGCGTAAGTGGTTCGGTTTCAACGATTGACGGTGGCAGCGATTACAGCGCCTACGATGGAGAAATGCTGCGATTCCGCGCCAGCGCCGATAAAGCGTTGGGAAGTTGGGTTCTGAGCGGTCATTATCAGCTGGAAGATAACCATCGAAGGGATCTCTCGACACAGCAGGAGTTCTTCAGTGTATCTCCCATACGAAATCTTGTGTCGGCGGAAGTCCGTCACTATGTGTCGGGCCGATTTTCGTTGGGC
This sequence comes from Marinobacter sp. UBA3604, assembly GCF_002375325.1. Taxonomy (NCBI): domain Bacteria; kingdom Pseudomonadati; phylum Pseudomonadota; class Gammaproteobacteria; order Pseudomonadales; family Marinobacteraceae; genus Marinobacter; species Marinobacter sp. UBA3604. The sequence continues at coordinate 310 of NZ_DFMB01000039.1, read as the reverse complement.
GGCAAGGCCGATGTTCGTTACTCCCGCTACAAGGATGACCAACGATTCGTGTCGAACGGGGCTCTGGTCTCTGAGCGGCGCACGGATAACCGGTTGCGCGGTTCGCTGCTGGCGGAATACCGACTGGCCGGGGAATGGATGATGCTGGCGGAATGGAGCATGCTGGACAACCGCAGTACCATTGAACGTTATGACTACAGCCGTCGGGAAGTGATGCTCGGGTTTGAGACCGTGTTCTGAAGTCATGGCGGGATATCCGTATCCAGCCATGGCGAACGGGGCTATTTAAAGGTTCATCGCGGGTTAGCGT